>NZ_JAXGFT010000030.1:0-12327 GCF_041008785.1 Pseudophaeobacter sp. 1A16562
ACAAGGAAATTCAGTTCCGGATTGGTCTTCTCGATGCCCTTTCGTGCGAGTTCGACTAGCTCTTCCGAACTGACTTCACCTTTCGCGACGAGGTTCCCCAATCCCACCGCATCGTGGCCCGTGTATTCTTCGAGGTTCATGATTTCTTCCCTGTTTTGTTATGTGGAAGAACTCTACGAGCCCCGAACGACACGAGATATTGGAAGAAATACCAATACAGTGCTGGATACTTTGTGCCTATGCTCTCAAAGAGCCTGCCACGGGCAGACAATGCCTGCACACACTGAGATCCAGCTGCGCCCTTGACTCAAAAGTAACGTTTCAAGCTTCATGGCAGCGGCTTTATGGCATGAGTGAGTGTCGCACCCAGTTCGTAATATGCAGCACGCGTGCCTCTGAAGCGTTCTGCGTGATTTCGGACAGGCAGGATCGGCAAGTCCTCTGGCATTTCTGCCAACAAACCCCTGGCCGCAGCGGCTCCGAACAGCGTTCCTGGAGCAATCCCGCGACCAGAATAGCCCGTGCAGGCATATGCACGTGGCCCGAACTCGACGATTTTTGGAATATGATCACTAGTCATCGCAATCCTGCCACTCCACGCATGTTCGAGCGTGTACCCCGACAGTTTTGGGAACAGGCGCTTCAGCTTTCGCATTGCCCACCTTGCATGCACTCCTCCGCCTGCCCCTTCCCAGTTACCAATTCCACCAAAAACAAGGCGCCCTGCCCGGTCGGTCCGAAACGAACTCATCACCAGGGCTGTGTCCCAACACCCTTCCCCACCCGGCAAGATTTCCTGACGCAATTTCGCGGAGAGAGGCTGAGTTGCGAATTGCGAAAAGCTTACAGGAATAAACTGTGGTGCGTTCAGCCCCGTCAATGGCTCGTGATATGCATTGGTTGCCACCAGCAGTGATCTAGCGCGCACATTGTGCGCTCCGGCAGTCAAATGCCATAGATCACCGTTTCTGCTGATGCCCGTCGCACGCGTTTCGCAGAACACTTGAGCTCCAGCCTCTCGGGCTGCGCGCGCCAACCCCCGACAATAGGCCAGCGGTTGGATCGTGCCGGCACGCGGATCAAACAACGCCCCATGCAACCCCGCTGCCCCGGTGCGTCGGATAGTTTCTTCGGCTGACAACAACTGCACAGGCGCACCCAGCGATGTGCCCTGACGGTGCCGATTTTGCAAATTCCGCAATCCACGCGGCGAATGAGCACAATGCAGTGTTCCATTTTGTACCGGATCACAATTTATTCCGTGTGACCGGATCAAAGAAAATACCCGGTCCGGCCCGGTAGCGAGAACCGAGATCAACTGCCGTCCAGAATCGTGGCCCATCTGACGTATGACTTCATCGGGCGCAAGCCAAAGCCCGGCGTTCACCAAGCCCACATTTCGGCCAGAGCCACCTTGACCAAAACTTTCGGCCTCGAGCACAGCCACCGAAGCGCCACGGGATGCGGCCTCAAGAGCTGCAGAGGCCCCGGTGAATCCGCCCCCGACCACTGCAAGATCGACCCTCAGATCTCGACCAAGTGGACCTGCGCCAGGATCCTCGGCGCAAGTCTGCTGCCACAGATTTCCACGATGATCAAAATTCAAACCTGCCCCCTGTGCCAACGACATACGCTTCAAATGGCGCGCAGTGATTTTCTGGCTGCACCTCTAGGCCAAGTGACTTGGCCGTCTCACAGTCCTTCATGGCAACTTCCTTCCCCAGGCGTTCTGAGGGCCCCTGATTTTTTCAGTTTAAACTTGTCGCTTTGAATAGCCGAGGTCAGCAGAACCGGTCGACTACACCGGAAATCCGCGCCAATCCTACGGCCAGTTCATCGTCGGAATAGGCAAAAGAAATACGCGCGTGACCGTCCAGACCGAATGCCCGTCCTGGTACGATGGCGACGCCGACTTCATTCAATAGCCAGGTACAGAATGCTGCATCCGATGCAAAATTACCCCGTTCCATTAGTCCAACTATCGACGGAAAAACATAGAATGCCCCGTCCGGCGTCGGGCATTCGATACCAACAATCCGATTGAGACCATCCACCAGTCGGTCCCGTCGCGCCAGAAAGGCTGCCCGACGGACTTGCAGGTGCCTGTCCTCTTCCGTCAACGCCGCCAATGCAGCCGCCTGCGACACTGAACAGGAGCCGGATGTCACCTGCCCCTGCACCGCAGTCATCGCAGAGATAAGGTCCTTCGACCCGATCCCCCATCCAATGCGCCAGCCCGTCATAGACCAGGCCTTTGAAACGCCATTCACGATCAGTGTTCGACCTTGCATTTCCGGAACGGCTTGTCGGAATGACACCACCGGCACATAGTTGAGGTGTTCGTAAATCTCGTCAGAAATGACCCAGATATGCGGATAGCGCGCAAGAACCTCCGCGAGAGCCCGAAGTTCATCAGCGCTATAGACTGCCCCGGTTGGATTAGAAGGCGAATTCAGCATCAGCCAGCGAGTTTTTGAAGAAATCACCTGCTCCAGCGCTTCCGGAGAGAGCTTAAAACCGGCAGACATCGGACACGGCACGGTTATTGCACACCCTCCTGCCATTGTCACAATATCAACGTAAGATGACCAGAAGGGCGCGGGGATGATCACCTCGTCACCGGGGTCAAGCGTCGCTAGCATGGCGTTGGCCAGAACCTGCTTTGCCCCGGTGGAGATCAGGACTTCACCTCGGGCGACCCCTGCCCTGGCAGCAACGACGTCGCGCAGTTCCGGAGTCCCGGCGGTTGCGGTGTATCGGGTCTGCCCGGCCAGTGCTGCACGGTGCGCGGCTTCGACTACGTGTCTCGGGGTCGGAAAATCTGGCTCCCCAGTCGAAAGCGCGATGACGTCTCGGCCAGCGGCACGCATGGCTGCCGCCTGTTCAGATAGGCGCACGATTTCGGAAATCTCAACCGACGCAATACGCTTTGCGCGTCGAAATTCAGTAGATGCGTTCATGGCAGATGCCGCCTTTGCTGGAATATAACCTGTTTTCTCTTCCCGTCACACTACCATTCATGCAATCCATAATTAAAACGACTTGTTCTCAACACACCTGGAGAAAAACTCACATGCTGGCACCGCGTCGTTTCCTCCCGTCGATCAGTTCACTACTGGCCCTCGAAGCAGTCGCGCGCCTTGGGACAGCCACTGCAGCCGCAGAAGAATTGTCCCTAACGCATTCGGCGGTCAGCCGTCAGTTAAAGGTGTTGGAAGAACAACTCGGCACCGCCCTGTTCGAACGCCGTGGGCATGGTTTGGCGCTGACCCTTTCAGGTAAGGACTACGCAAATTCGGTGCGCGATTGCCTTGAAAAACTCGCGCGTGCTTCACTCAGGATCAAGGCGAACCATAAGGGCGGTAGCCTTTCACTCGCAACGCTTCCCGCCTTTGGGACGCATTGGCTCGCGCCAAAGCTGAAACAATTCTCGGAAGAAAGCCCCGACGTGACTGTCAATTTAGGAACGCGGCTGGGCTTTTTCGATTTCAATCGCGAACAATTCGACGCGGCGATCCACTTTGGAGCACGTGACTGGCAGGGCGTCGATTATCTTGAACTCGCACGCGAGCAAGTTGTCCCAGTCTGTTCGCCAAATCTTTTCGCGCGCACTCCCACCGCGGCTGAGCACCTGCTCGAATTGCCGTTGTTGCACCTGGAATCCAGACCGGGCGCCTGGGAGGACTGGTTCGAACACCACGACTGCTCCGCAGGAAAATTGCACGGAATGCTGTTCGATCAATTTTCTACCATGGCCGAGGCGGCGGCGCTTGGCTTCGGTGTGGCGCTCCTACCTGAATTTATTGCGACCAGAGCAGTAACGCAGGGTCGGCTGGTCAGAGCTTTCGGAAAACCAATGGAACTGCCGCACCGCTACTATCTCGTTTGGCCAAAATCTATCGCCCCTCGCGCTCCATTGGTAAGGCTTGTCAACTGGCTATCGGAGACAACCGGCTCCGAACTGCCCGTGAGCTTTTCCAGGGTCGAATAACCTTTACAGGTGCAGTTTCCATGTTCCATGCCTTGACAGTATTCTTGGCTCAGCCAAACTATACACATGGACCTGAGTACTCAAAATTTTCGCAGAACCCTAGGAGAGATTGCCGCGATCACAACATCTTCCTTGTCGCGCAAAGCTCAGGTCCAAGAGATCGTTGCCAGCCTAAATTCCCATGCACCCATCGTGGCGTCCAATTTTTTAATTGTTTCGCATGACGACAGCCTCAAGTCGCGTTTCTCTGCCGGGTACAGCCATCGAATGCTGTCCCATTTGCAATCAGAAAAATATCGCAGAGAGCTTTCAGCGCTTGGCCTGTTTTCAAAGCCGCAGTCTCTGAGGCGTAACGATGTGCAATGGGGCCAAGATCCGGACCTAAACGTTCTTAGCTGCTGCATCCAGGAAGAAGGACACCATGACTGTGTGACAACCCCGTTATTGAACTCTTCCGGCAGATTGGTTGGATTTCAAAACTTGTCATTTGCAGAGGCGGGGAGCGTCGATGACGACATCCGTGCGCTTCTCGACGAGGCATCAACGGCTATCGCAAACGTGCTGGATCCCATCTCGTTTCGTAACATCTTAAAGCAAGACGACAGTGAGATCGAAGCGGTCCATGCAATTAACAACGACGGCATAGTCCTGACGCTACATGGCACCGACGCCTTGGGGCTGAAAAAAAATGTCATACCGGAGCAGGCTTGGTCCAAAATCGGGCCTGGGGCTTCCAACTGGCTGGTCCGCGGCAAGGACGGGCTGCATTCAGTTCGCCTTTGGAGCACCCGCGCCTCTTACTTCGGGGAACACGGAAATTACCTGATCCTCTGTGATCTAGGACAGATCGCGCCTCCACTCACCCCACGTGAGCTAGAGACTGCCGGAATGCTAGCCGACGGACGGCGAAGTCTCGATATTGCAGGCAATCTTGGCATCACGCTCAGAACGGCAAATGCGCATGTCGAATCCATCCTGGTCAAGCTGGGTACAACAAACAGGGCCGCAGCTGCGGCCAAAATCGTTCGATATGGCTGGCGACTTCTCGGCTAGCTCTGGGGATTAAACGGCGAACCTGACCTGCCCCACTTGTCCATCTATTCAGTGAGAGGCTTAAGGTTTGATCTTACAGATTGTCAGTCTCGGCGCGGCAGAGCCCTCAAATACCTCAAGCGCCCGCCGCGCTAGCCTTTATCACACCTCATCTTTGGATCTCGCCTAGAAAATGCCGCGAAATCCGAGGACAATAGCACTTTCTTCGCAACCGAAACGCTAGCCCTCACAGCACTTAAGAATTCATGCTCGCGCCTGATCGAAGCACGTCAGGCTCCCCAGTATTTATGCGGCTGGGGTCCCATGCTTTTGTCCTACCGGAAAGACCGTTTGAATTTCACCATCGCAATTGTAGCGGATTGTATCAGACAGTCGGCTTGCGACAGACCGTTACAATTCTGATGATGCGACGGCCTTCCATTCTGCGCAATCATCCCAAGGTGATGAGTATCTACCCGAAGCAAAGGAGGATTTCATGCCGACATTTGTAAAAACCGCAAGCATTCTCGCCGTTTCCCTGCTCACCGCCGGCGGCGCTCTGGCCGACAGCCGCCATCACGGAGGCAATACCGGCGGGGCACATATGGGGGATGAAAAGCCTCAGATGGAGGGCAACCGCCACGAGATGATGATGAAACACATGATGCATAAGATGATGCAAATGCACGGCGGCGGCGCCGAACGGCACGGCATGTCCCGGATGGACCGCGACATGATGCGGACCATGATGGGGGCGGACATGATGGATGGCATGCCTGGCAAAAAGATGCAGGCGGGCCTGAAAGACTATGACGCCGACGGTGATGGCACCCTGTCCCTTGACGAATTTTCGGTCTGGCACGCCGCGATGCTGCGCGAGACGATGGTAGACCGTTTCCAGCATCTGGATGCGGACGGGGATGGCGCCATCACCTCTGATGAAATGAGCGCCATCGCCAATCGGATGAAACGGATGAACGGGAAAGGCATGCATGGGAACGGGATGAACGACGGCGGCATGCACGGGACAGGCATGGGCGGGCATCAGATGATGCAGGGCATGTCGGACCAAGAGTAATCCTGCATCGGCCCCTTTACCTTGGGTCCGGTCACATCGGCCGGGCCACTCCCCTGTCGCTCGGAAACCGTTCGATGCGCCCTCTGCACGACCGCCGTCTGAGTGACAAGCCCGACGAAAAGACAAGACATGACCAAGCACCGCGAACAGCGAAGGCAGCGCAGCCTCGGAACCGTTGCCGCGACCTTGGGTCTATTGGCCCTGTTAGTGACTTTGTTCGTGACCTGGAGTGCGGGATGGTGGTCAGCAGAGCTCAATCAGGACAGGGTCACGCATTTGGTTGCCTCTGCCGGAGCCTGGGGACCGCTTGCTGTGATCGGCCTGATGACGGCAGCCGTAGTGGCCAGCCCGCTGCCGAGTGCGCCGATTGCTCTCGCTGCCGGGGCCGCCTACGGGCACTACCTTGGGGCGGTCTACGTCGCGCTCGGCTCTGAAATGGGCGCAATCTTGGCGTTCCTTCTGGCGCGCGGCGGCGGGCGCGATAGGGTTGAGCGTCTGCTCGGTGGTAAGACTGGTCGTGGCCTGTTAGGCTCCCAGAACGCACTGACTCTGACTGTCTTTGTGAGCCGCTTGCTGCCCTTCGTGTCCTTTGACGTAATGAGTTATGCCGCTGGGCTGAGCCGCCTGCACTTCTGGCGCTTTGCACTGGCCACCCTGGCCGGGATCCTGCCAACAAGCTTCATACTGGCGCATTTCGGAAGCGCTGCGATGGCGGGAGATTTTGGCACGGCGGAGTGGCTTTTCCTTGCCCTTGGCCTGCTGACCGCGGCGCCTTTGGTGCTGCTGGCCCTGCGTGGCGGCAAGTCCGCAAAACGACAGCCAAACAGACGACCACAAAAGGAGGGAAAAACCGGATGAGGTCCGAATATCGGGAAAACACCATCACGCTGCTGGACGCTGTCGCCATGGGCACCGGTGTCATGATCGGGGCCGGAATTCTCGCGCTGACGGGCCAAATCGCAGAACTTGCTGGCCCGCTCTTTCCCTTCGCCTTTGTCGCCGGGGCCGTCATTACCGGCTTCAGTGCCTATACCTACGTCAAGATGTCTAACGCCTACCCCTCGGCGGGGGGCATCGGCATGATCCTTCAAAAGGCCTACGGGCCAACCACGGTCGCTGCTGGAGCCGCGCTGCTCATGGCGCTGTCGATGGTCATCAACGAAAGCCTCGTGGCGCGGACCTTTGCCAACTACCTCTTGCGCGGTCTCGACATACCTCGTGACAATTGGCTGGTCCCCGCGATCGGCGTTACGGTGATCCTCTTCGCCTGGCTCGTCAATGTGTCGGGAAATCGCTCGGTCGGCTGGCTCTCGATCCTGATGGCTGCGCTCAAGGTCGGGGGGATCCTTTTGTTCGGCATCACCGCACTCTGGGTTGGCGGTGTCACCTTTGAGGCTACAGGCAGTAGCGCCGAGGCCGCTGGCACCACCAGCGCCACCGGGTTAATCGCTGCGATGGCGCTGGCCATTCTTGCCTTCAAGGGCTTCACCACCATAACCAACAGCGGCGCCGAAATCACCGATCCGCACCGTAACGTCGGACGCGCCATCGTGATTTCTATTGCGATCTGCACGATCTTGTACCTGCTGGTGGCCTTGGCCGTCGGCAGCAGCCTGCCACTTGAGCGGATCGTGGCCGCAAAGGACTATGCTCTGGCGGAAGCCGCTGAGCCCGCGCTGGGACGCACAGGCTTCTACCTCACCGTGGGGCTGGCGCTGATTGCAACCGCCTCGGGCCTGATTGCCAGTGTCTTTGCAGTGTCGCGAATGCTGGCAATGCTGACCGAAATGAAACTGATTCCGCACAGCCATTTCGGCATGCCGGGTGTCGTGCGCGATCACACGCTGGTCTACACGGTGGTAGTGGCGTCACTGCTCACTGTCTTTTTCGACTTGAGCCGCATCGCATCGCTCGGCGTGTTCTTCTATTTGGTGATGGATATCCTCATCCACTGGGGGGTGTTCCGAAACCTTCGTGACGAGGTCGGCGCCCAAGGCTGGATCCTACTGACGGCAATCGGGCTGGACGCTGTCGTGCTCGCGGCCTTTGCAGCGATGAAGTGGCAATCTGATCCGTCGATCGTGCTGATTGCCATCGCCGGTATGGTAGTTGTTTTTCTGTTCGAGGGTCTGTTTCTGCGGCTGCGCCCGCCATCGCAACAGCCCCATCAACATGGCAGGTGACCTGCCAGGACCATGAATTTTGCAAGGGTAACTACGAAGTAGTTTAGCACACAAAATGTTGAATGCTGTACGGCACCACTTCCGTATCCCCCCTCTCGCACATGCAAACATACACTGCTGCGGGAGCAGCGCTGCTGAATGTCAGCTTTTCATTGACGAACTCAAACCCGCTTGCTGTTGTTCCAACAGAAACCCCAGAATTTCCTTGTAGCGTATCCGGGTATCTTCGAGTTGCTGGTAAAAGCGGAACAGCTCTTTCAGTGGAGCTGAGAAATCCTTATGCGCTGCCAGTACCGCGATGAGAGCGCCCAGAGTGATGCGCTCCTCAAGTACAAAGTATCCACCTAGCGAATAGAAGAGGAACGGCGTCAACGCGGTCAAAAAATTGTTCAACGCCTTGGCAAAGAACTTCACCCGGTGGATCCGCCTGCGGATCGCCTCTAACTGCCGCAACGAGGCCATTGTAAGCAGCACATCTCCGGGGCCGTCCTGCGCCGGATTCAGCTGTTCTGTCAGACTGCAGGTAAGTCTACGCATCTCCTAAATACGTTCCCGGCTCAGCCGGTTCAAGATCCTCTGCAGATAGGGCAGCAGAAACAGTTGCAGCGGCAGAACAGTCAGTGCAGCAGCACCCAGGATCGGATCCTGAATGAACATGAACAGCAGGATGGTAAGCAACGTTCCGCCCTGGGTCACCGGAAGCGCAACCAGATCCGCTGCAAAGCCGCCAATCGGCTCTGCCTCCGGCCCCAGAATTTGCGGAAGCTCGCTTTTTCGTGGTTGGCCGATTTGTTTACGCCAATGACAATAGATGAGCAGCCGGAGACGTCTGAGACAGCGTTCGGCAAGCCGCCCCTTCAGCACATTCAGCAGGTACTTCCCGACACCATTCAACGTGATTGCCAGCAGAAAAACACCACTTAGAACTGCCAGATGCTGCGTGGCGGTTAGATTATATCCTAACAGGCTCAGCGGTGCGTGCGATTTGCTCAATACGTTATTCACTATCTGCTTGGGAAGTTCCAACGATAGATACAACACAGGCAACAAAGACAGGCTCAGAAACAGTAGGAAAAACTGCTGTCGGCGCGTGGTCTGGAGAATGTGCGAAATTAGGTTCCGGTCGAGACCAATGATGGACACGGTCGTATGGGTCACAGGCCTAGAGGTGGAACGCGCAAGGCGCAGATGGACGGCCCGGCCGAGCAGCCTAGCCGCGGAGATTGCCAGCAAAGCCGGAGCTAGCAGCAATACCAGATGCATAACCGGATGCACCCATTCCGGAGAAGTTTCATCATAACTGAAGCCCAGCCAGTTAGCGGCCCTATGGGCGAAAGAATGATAGTGCGGGAACCTGTGCTCGGGCGGCATTGAAGTAAGTCCGCTGAGATAGAGGGAAATGCGGCAGCCCCATTGGAGCTGCCGCGCTGCAGGGCTGCTACCTGAGGAACCAGGCAGCAACCCTCAGCCGATCATTGAACCGCAATCTGGCCGTACATGCCAGATTCATAGTGCCCCGGGATCAGGCAAGCGAATTCGAATATGCCGTCATTGCTGAAGTTCCAGATGATTTCGCCGCGTTTCCCGGGTGCCAAAGTGACGGCATTCGGTGTGTTGTGCATTTGCATCTGGGCCGACATTGCCTGCTTGTGCATGGCGTTCCGTTCCGGTGTGTCAAGGACGAATTCGTGGTCGAGCTCACCCTCATTCACCACCATAAAGCGAATAGTTTCGCCCTGCTCAAACTCCAAGGCAGAGGGAGTGAATACCATCTCTCCGTCGTCGGTTTCCTTCATTTTCACCTTCACTGTGCGGCTAACCTTGTTGCGGTTTCCGGGCATGCCAGCCGCCATCTGTTCGCCGCGGCTGTCATGGGCGCCATGACCGTCGCCGTGGCCCGAAACACCGGCCACAACAGGTGCGCCGGTCAGAGTGGCCAGTACTGCGAAAAGAAAAAGTTTCTTCATTTTTGTCTCCTTGATTTCGATAGGAAAAATTTCCCTTCCACCGCCGGAACCATGGCAGGAAGGGGATGCACCGGGCCGGGTTGTCCCGGCCCGGTGTCAGGGTTCAGAACATCAAACGGGACCCGAAGACGACCGAGAGCACACCGTTATCTTCACCGCTGGCGCGCAGAAGATCCGCTGAGCCGCCAAAGGCCGTGCGCCAAGGTGCGATGGATAGCATCGTCAGTCCTTTGGTCTGTTGAGATGTTGGTCTGGTAATCCCCTGCAAGCATCCGCAAATGCAGTTTCTTTGCGCGCTGGGTTCAGCCGATGCAGCGCTCACTCATAGAGCGGCGCAATTACGCACTGCTGCAGTCTTCAAGCAAAGGTAATGGCAAGCAGGGAGAGGGCAGGTGCTTTTGATCAGGTTTTGGGAGGTGGAAGGTGCGCTTCGAGTGCCACCGAAGCCAAGACAGAATCACTCAGGGCCACCGCCAGTTTTCCCGCCTTTTCGATTATGGAAACTTGCTGCCAAGGCTGCAATGCGGCCGACACCTCGCAGGCCGCTGCCTTGTGGCATAGGCCAGAGCTGGAATGGCTGTGCCACTGTGCCGCTTCATGCAGGGCAACAGGAACAACCTCAGCCTGATTTTCCACTTCTGTCGTCAAGGCCGCGAAAAGTGCGGACAGCGCTAGCAACAGTGCCAGCGTCAACGATGTCCACAGCTTTCCCGTTTTTGAGCGCATCAAACAGCTCCGTTTGCTTTCCCTATGGCTAGCTAGCCAGTGCGAGGCTCCACCTCAAGCATACATTTTGATACATTTGCGAACCGGGCGCGTTTTCGTTAATTCGCCGTAATACGTTCAGTACATTTGCGGCCTTTCTTAGCAGAGACCAATCATCGGTCGCTTATCAGAAATGAAAGACCGTTGAGAGCGCACATGAATCGCAGAGACCGTCGCTATGATGCCGACAGGTTTCCGGAAACACCGAACGACAAAAGGCTACGCTCCCGTATCCCTGACCGAAAATAGCGTAAGAAAACGGTGAAGTGCGACAAGCACCGCAATCGGATCGAGATTATATTTGCAGGCTGAAGGATTGGCGGCGCGTCGCTACCCGCTATGACCACTGCCCCAAGGTGCTCCTCTCGACCATCGCTCTCGCCGCACTCGCCATCTATTAACTATGTTCCCGCCCTTACAAAGTTGAATCGAGAAACCCGTTGCATACACCCGAAAGGTAATATCAGAAAATTGAAAAGGGAGAGATATCTCCCCCTCTCCTACACTCTCAATCAAAAAATTTACTCTAATTTTTTGAGTGTATTCCCCTTTCTTCTTCATCAAGAGCGGCTTCATGCGTATCTCCATCAGCAGCCTCATGAGCCGCGCCGTGAGCATCGCCATGGGTGTCATTATGCACACCAAGACCAGAGACCCACAGATAAGCAACAATCAATAAAACGAAAAAAACGGCCGCAATAACACCGCTCCCCAGGGAGGCATTTAATTTCGAAGAAGTCATTCGGCTCAATGTCTCATCCCTGTCAAAAAAGTGATGCTTTACTAATCCGATGACATGCAGCAGTATGATGGCAAATAAAGCAACGCCGACTGAAAAATGAACATCTTGCAAAATTACCATGAGTTCATCATCTTTGCCCAACAAGTCCGGCAGCGCAAACACCCCGAAAAATTCCACGGAAAAACCTGCAGCATTTGACATTAACCAACCAGAAAATGGCATCGCCACCAAAAGTGCATAAAATGCGAAATGCACCAATCTTGCGAGATTAAGCTCCAAATCTGAATGACCATCCAGATTGGCAGGCGCCCCAAATATTTTGCGCATGAAAATCCGCACGATCATCAACCCCAGCAACAACACGCCAAGAGATTTGTGAAGGTTGTAATAAAATATCAAATCCTCAATGACCTGAACGCCCTTCATATATAGCCCCAAGGCCAAAAGACCCAAAACCAAAAAGGCTACACAAAAGTGAACAACTTTGAGAGGCAATGCATATTGCTGCATGTCCTTTTCCTTTCCCAACGATAGTTTTGACTACATTTTCGCCTGGGTAGGGGGTTCCA
>NZ_JAXGFT010000031.1:0-9614 GCF_041008785.1 Pseudophaeobacter sp. 1A16562
GTACCGCCACGCCCGATCCGATGCCTTTGATCTTTGGAACGGCTACGCACTCGAGATGACCGCATGACGGGCGCGGAGCAGGCCGCATTCAGCCGGGTGCAAATAAGTTGGCAATGCCCGACGGCCGCATCGCCCTCATTCAATCGGACATCTGGATCGGCTTTCCCCGAGCGGAGCAAGTGCTGGACCGGCTGCATGGTCTGATTGAGATGTCGCGGCAGACCCGCATGCCTGGCCTTCTGGTGCATGGGGCGTCCGGCATCGGCAAAACAATGATCGCCCGCAACCTGTCGCGACGCTATGCGCCGGAGTATGATCCGGAGTCGGGCGTCACCCACACCCCGTTACTTCTGTTGCAGGCGCCACCCGCTCCTGATGAGCGGCGGTTCTATATGCACATCCTCGCAGCCGTCGGAGCCCCGTCGTCGACGCTGAGCCTGAAGGCGCAGAGTGTTGCCTCGCTGGAAGTTCGGGTCGTGGGCCTTTTGCGCGACCTCGGGCTGCGGATGATCATGATCGACGAAGTCCACAACCTTCTTGCGGGCACGCATAGGGAACAGCGCCGGTTCCTCAATGTCTTGAGGTATCTCAGCAACGAGCTGGAGGCATCTTTGGTCTGCTACGGTGTCAGCGAAGCCGTCGATGCCATTCGCGGCGATGTCCAACTGGCCCGTCGGCTTGATGAACACCACCTGCCGAATTGGCGCGATGATGCCGAGTTTTCGGATATGATCCAGACATTGATCGCGGCCATGCCGCTGGAGAAGAAATCCAATCTGCAAGTGCGGTCGCTCAAGCAGATCCTCGCATTAACTGGCGGGGTGACGTCCCGCATCTTTGCCTTGGTCAAGGATCTGTCCATCGACGCGATCATCAGCGGTGACGAGTGCGTCACTGATGATGCCATCGCAAAATGGACACCGGTCTGGTCGCGCCATGCAAACGCTCAGCGACGGCTCGAGAAATCTGGGGCGTGACGTGTATCCCGCTGCCGATATCGGTGACGCCAGTGCCGGACGAGTTGCTTTCTGGTTGGTTATCGCGACTGGCCGCTTCCAATCATTGCGAGGTAGCAGACCTGCTCGCCCATATCGGGATCGACGCAAAATATGCTGCAGCCCTTGATTTTGATCTCGACATGCTGGCCGCGGATAGGATTTCCGTTGCGGCGCGCTTCGATCCAGCGTTCGTGTCGTCGATGACTTTCGCGGCGATGCCGGAAGCAGAGATGCGGTTGACCGCACAGGTGCCGTTCCAGGCTTGCACAAGCTGCGCTGATGGCGGCCTTGAGCTCAGGCACTGGCGTAGGGCCTGGGCGTTCGACTGCCAGATTTGTGGTGCCCGGCTTCTTCCAAAGGCCGACAGGCAAAATGGCGCAGCGGTCTCCGAAAAGCTGGTTGATCGTGCCCGCCGGGGGGCACGGATCCTGGAGCGTGTCGCGGTGTCGGGCAGCGCGCGTCAACTACGCCGAGCCATGCGGGCGGTCACCTTCGCGATGGGACTCAAAGCTTTATGTGGAGACCCTTTCTTCGCGCTTCAAAGCCCCCGCCCGAACATAAGGCTCTTCTGCCTTGCCGCCATTGCCTCCGCCCAATCACGTCCACTGGTAAAGGCTGCGTTGTGCAGCATGGACATCGACGTCTACGCACGAGTTGCCCTGCTTCGCGCCTACGATAAGGAGCCCCGACTGCTTGCAACCGTCGACCAGATTGCTCAGCGGATGCGACTACGCGTCGGCGGTTCAGCCACCTCATCTCAAATTTAAGGGCAAGAAAGGCCGGAAAACGCGCCGTGTCTCGGATTTAAGGGCAAGGCGACACCCACTTCCGAGAGAACCAGGAACGGTTGCCTGACCATGCTGCGGCTGCCATCCATGCGTTGATCTGCCAAGCGGAGGCGATTGCCGATCAGGCTGAGGCCCTGGAGAAACGGATCCTCGAGTGGCACCGGACGCACGAGACGAGCCGGCGACTGGCGACCATTCCCGGTATCGGACCGATCACCGCCAGCGCAATTGCTGCAAATGTTCCGGATCCGAGCCTGTTCCGCTCGGCACGACAGTTCGCGGCCTGGCTAGGCCTGACGCCACGGGCGAACTCAAGCAGTGGCAAGGATCGACAGACCGGGATCAGCAAGCAGGGTGATGGATATATCCGGCGACTGCTCGTTTCCGGCGCGACTGCGGTGCTTCGCTTTGCAAGGCAGGGCGATGCCGGCAAGGCTTGGATGCTTGGGCTTAAAGCACGCAAGCGACCGAAAGTCGTTGCGGTCGCGCTCGCCAACAAGACTGCCCGGATCGCTTGGGCGCTCCTGCGCCGCAACGAGATCTACGCGGCCCCTGTCTCCTGAGCGCGGAACCGCTGACGGAATGCGTGAAGCTGAGAAGAGATGACAAACCGGTCGAACCGGGGATCGGGACACCCCAGGGGGTCAAGGCGCAGAAAGCGCGCAATTTTGATTGGGACCCGATCCGCGGACTTCATCTGGGCCAGCGGCTAGACCGCACCACAAAGGCCGTAGACATGACTGCTTTCGGCATAGGCGCGTCAATTCCCAGCTTGCGCAGCAGGGGTCGTCCAGACATGGGAACACTTGCCCTCGCCAGAGATGCCCACTGCGCGTTGGCGACGGTCCACCAATGACTTGCGCCACCGGACCTGTGGGGGAACCGGCGCAGCGCCAGTTCCCCATCGGCTCATTCTGCCGGAACCCAGGGCCGGTTATAGGCTGCCACGCGCCAATCACCGTGTTCGATGAACCGGGGGGCGCTCCCGGTTTCCAGCGCCTCGGCTGCGGCGTTCAGCGCCTCGGGCGATGTCTCGGGCCAGGCGCCCGTTTCGATCCGTTCGACCAGGGTCTCGACGATGGCCGTGCTTTCGGCAGCCGTGAACTCGCAATGGCCCGTGCCCTGGACCAGCGACTGCCGATACAGATCGCCGGTACCCTGCTCCTGCACCAGCGCGCCGTAGCCTTCCATCAGCGTGTAGGGAATGGCCCAGTCGCCCAGCATGTGGATGCGGATCGCCGGAACCTGCAGATCGCCGGTCGTCGTGCGCCCGTCTGCGGCCCAGAAATCGCGCGCATAATCCGAGGCCGCGATGCGGGGGGCGGCGTCGATCCTGGCAATGTCGGCCTGAAGGTCCAAACCGGCCTGTTCGTAGAGCGCCTCAACCGTCCGCGCCATCGCGGGTGCGGCATTCTGGTAGAAGGCGGCATAGTCGACCCCCTCGTTCCCGGAAAGTTGCTGCCCCGATGCGGCGTTTTCGAACAGAAGCCGCGAGGACCCGCCAACATTACCGCCGATGCGCAGCGCCGAGGCCACGATCATGTCGGCCATGGCGCCGGCATCCGCGGTGTCGGGTAGTTCGGTCCCCTCGACCATCCACGGCGACCACTGTCCGATGGCGAAGGCAAGCGCCAGCCGCGCGCGGCCCTCCGGGCTTTCGCCCGCCGTTTCGATGGCGGCCATCCAGGACGCACGGATCGCGTCAAGGCTGCGCTCGCCACCCGCTCCGGCATTGGGCAGGCCGACGATGGCGAGATCGCTGGCCGGACCGTGCCCAGCGGCCTCATAGCTTTCGCCCAGCAGGGTCTGCATGGCGAACCAGCCATCCAGGAAACTGCTCATGATCCAGACCGGCGTATGGGCGGCAAGCACGGCGGCACCGTCGATCCTGTCCGGGTAATCCTCGGCCGAAGCGAGGCTGTCGAGCCCTCCGCCAGAACAGCCGTATTGCAGCACCATGTCAGGAGCGCGCTCCAGGTCCGTGAAAATGTCCTGAACAGCTTGTAGATTCAGGATTTCACGCTGCGGATCGTATTGCCACAGGCGCAGCGGGTGCCGGGCGAGCCCGGCGAAGGCATAGCCACGACCGAGCAGGTCGTCATACCGCTGGACCGCTGACGCGACCGAAACGTTGCTGGCGAAATCCAGATCCCTGAGTAGTCGACCATTCCAGTTCTCGGGCACGCGGATCAGCCATGCCGTCCCGTCCGGCAGGGTTCCCGCATGTTCGTTGAAGGCGGGCTGCTCCTGCGCCGACGCGAGCGGGGCGAAGCCCGCGGTCAGAGCGAGGCAAAGCACCACCATTCCGGTCCGCGAACGCGGGCCGGCCAAATTGGCTGTCCGTGACATGAATTTCCTCCAGTTTGATGCAGCGATGAAATCCGGCTCCTCTTCCGGGGAACCATCGCCGGGAAAAACATAGATAGCTAATTATTAGTGTCAAGGGCTCTGATGCACAAATCGGCTTAAGGCCGAGGTTCCCCTTTCCCCGGACGGACTTATCCCACAGCTTCCGTGACGGGTATTCCGAGCGCGGTGTAGCCGTTCAGGACGGCGATGCGGACCTGGAGTTCGGCGACCTGTCGATCGAAGTCCCGTGCCATGAGCCGCTGGCCCAGCAACTTGATACAATGCATCTTTGTCTCGACGCGGCTTCGGCGGTGGTATCCACTCCATCGTCGCCAGAGCGCGCGGCCCAGGTATTTCGCCGCGCGCAGGGCCTCATTTCGCGCCACGGCTCCGGCGGTGATCGTCTTCCAGGGCTTCGCGTTCTTGCGGGGCGGGATGACGGCATGGGCACCGCGATCTGCAATCGCATCGTGGCATTTGCGCGTGTCGTAGGCGCCATCAGCCGTAACGCTACCGATTTCCTGGTCCTGCGGGATTTGGTCGAGAAGGTGGGTAGGATGGGCGCATCACCGATGTGGCTCCCGGTGACTTCGACGGCCCGGATCTCCAACGTTTCTTCATCGATCCCAAGGTGGAGCTTGCGCCAGACGCGCCGTTTCGGGCCGCCATGCTTGCGTGCGTGCCACTCGCCTTCACCTTCGACCTTGATCCCGGTGCTGTCGATCAGCAGGTGCAACGGCCCCTTGGAGCCGCGGTAGGGGATGTTCACGGCCAAGGTCTTCTGGCGGCGAGATAGCGTGCTGAAGTCGGGCACCGTCCAGTTCAGGCCGACCAGCCGTAGCAGGCTCTCGACGAACCCGGTCGTCTGCCGGAGCGCCATGCCGAACAGCACTTTCATCGAGAGGCACGTCTGGATAGCGGCATCGCTGTAGGTCTGCTGGCGGCCACGCCTGCCTGTCGGCGCGGCATCCCAGCTCATCTCGGGGTCAAACCAGATCGTCAGCGAGCCCCGGCGCTTGACTGCTTCATTGTAGGCTGGCCAGTTCCTGGTCTTGTAGGTCGGGGGTATGGGTCTGCTCATGCAGCCTGACTAACAGACTGGATTCGCAAGGTGAAACCTTCACAGCATTTGCGCAACATGTATAACCGCCCCTTGCGCAAGAGGGTTTCTGGATCAGTTTCGCGCGGTGTCGGGTGCTGACATGTATCCGGCCTCTGTTGCGGCCATCATCACGCCGCGGGCCCGTATGGTGTTCGCAGGTCGGGTCCAGATCAAAGCCGCGTGCTCGATGGCACTCTGTTGCGCTCTGGTTCTCCCGATCCCGTCTCACGACCGTGCGCCAAACGTCTCCTTGCCCTCTTCCGCTCCGACGTCCTCGCGACCAGTGACGGCTTACGCCGCAGCGGTCGGAGACTGGTAGGCGCCGCCTCGGGCCATCAGCGCCCAGACGATCCGCGCCATTTTGTTCGCCAGCGCGACCCGCACCAGCATCGGCGGCTTGCGCGTCAGCATCTCGCCAAGCCATGTGCCCGGCCGGGCAGCGGCATGAACATGCCTGTCGCGTAGCCCTTAATTGTGAGATGAGAAATCCAACGAAATCAACGGCCTTGCTTTGCCCTTAAATATGATATTTTGCCTTTAAATCCGATATTTTTGCCCTTAAACCTGAGACAGGGTTCGCAGCTTCGTGTGGCAAATATTGATGGATGATGATCGCGAAGACTTCGTTGCCGCTGGTGCTGAGGAGGCGCGCAGGGCGGCCGTTCTGCGTCCGCTTGTTCAGGCATATCTCAAAGGAACTGGCAGTCTGGAAAGTGGCATCAATGACGCCGTTTGGGAGCTTGGTGTCAGCAGGGCGACTGTCTGGCGCTGGATAAAGCGTCTGGCCGAAGAGGGTGGGCGCACCAGCGCGCTGGCTTCTCGGAAACGGGGCCGCCCGACTGGTACAACCTTGATATCCGGCAAGGTGGAAGCGGTGATCGAAGAACATCTTCGCCGTTATTTCTTACGGCGGGAACGCCCAAGCCTGTCGCGCATCGTGACAGAAATCCGAAGCGCGTGTTGGCAGCAGGGCTTGCAACCGCCGACACGTCGGACGGTTCAGCGCAGGCTGGATGCAATGGATGCCCGTGAAATTGCCAAGGCACGCGAAGGCGCAAAGGCGGCCCGCCAGAAATTTGCGCCGGTCGTAGGCGACAACAAGGCAAACCGGCCACTGGAGGTCGTGCAAATCGACCATACGCCTGCGGACATCATTCTCGTCGACAGTTTTGAACGCAAACCAATTGGGCGGCCTTGGGTCACGCTGGCGATCGACGTCGCAACGCGGATGGTGACCGGATATTACACCTCTCTCGAGGCACCTTCGCGTCTGTCGGTGGCGCTTTGCCTGACACAGGCTGTGGCCCCCAAGGCGGAACTTCTGGCGGAATTGGTGCGCAATGTTCCTTGGCCCGCGCAGGGTAAACCGCATAGCATCCACGTCGATAACGGGCGCGATTTCCGGTCGCATGCCTTTCGGTCGGCATGTGCAGAATGGGGGATCGATCTGGTCTATCGGCCGCCAGGCAGTCCTCATTTCGGAGGGCACATCGAACGATTGATCGGCACGATGATGGGGGCCGTGCACCTGTTGCCTGGAACAACGCAATCCTCGGTCGTGGCCAAGGGCGACTATGACGCCGAGGGCATGGCCACGATGACCTTAAGCGACTTCGATCGCTGGTTTGCTCTGGAAATCTGCCGCTACAACAACAGCATTCATTCAAGTCTTGGCTGCACGCCCGTTGCCAAATGGGAGGCGCTCTCAGAGCAAATGATGGGCGATATCCCCTTCGAGATTGAAGCCTTTCGGGTGAGCTTTCTGCCAAGTGAACTGCGCAAGGTCAGGCGTGACGGCATCCATCTGTTCCAGATACGGTACTGGTCCGATGCGCTTGCAGGCCACATCGGGCGCGGGGATGGAAAGGTGGTCGTCCGCTACGACCCTCGCGACCTCTCGGTGATCTGGGTCGAACTGGATAATGACCGATACGTCGAAGCTCGGTACCGAAACCTGGAAATTCCGCCTGTGTCGCTCTGGGAATATCGCGAAGCCATGAGGAATGCCCGTGCCCTTGGCAAGTCCGGGTCCAATGAGCTGGTCCTGGCTGAGCTGATCCGACAGCAACGCCAAATCGAGTCTGAAAGCCGGAGCCTGACGAGGGCCGAACGCCGATCCCGTGAAAGAAAAGGGACATTGGAGGGCGCCAACTCGGCCGTCTCAACAACCGAAGGGCTGCGCGCGATCGATACGGGTGATACATCGCGCCCATTGTTCAAGGTGGAGAGATGGTGAATTGAGGGCAGGAAAAACAGAGGAAGACGGTCGGATCACCCTCATTCAATCGGATATCTGGATTGGCTTTCCGCGGGCCGAACAAGTTCTGGACCGTTTGCAGTGTATGATCGAAGCGCCAAGGCAAACCCGTATGCCTGGCCTTCTTGTGCATGGCGCGTCCGGGATCGGAAAGACGATGATCGCCCGCAATCTTTCGCGCAGATATGCACCGGAATATGACCCAGCATCGGGAATTACGCGAACGCCGCTGTTACTGTTACAAGCACCACCAGCTCCCGACGAACGACGGTTCTATCTGCACATCCTGGCGACCGTCGGGGCACCGGCCACGGCACTGAGCGCGCGCGCTCAAAATGTGGCCTCCCTCGAAGTCCGTGTCGTCGCGCTCTTGCGCGACCTTGGCCTGCGGATGATCATGATCGACGAAGTCCACAACCTCTTGGCCGGGACCCACCGCGAACAGCGCCGCTTTCTCAATGTTCTGCGGTATCTCAGCAATGAACTCGAAGTGTCGCTGGTCTGCCTGGGGGTCAGCGAGGCCGTCGATGCCATCCGTGGTGATATCCAGCTTGCCAGGCGGCTGGACGAACATCACCTTCCAAACTGGCGCGACGACGCCGAGTTCTCGGACATGATCCAGACACTCATCGCGGCAATGCCCCTCGAGAAGAAATCCAATCTGAAGGTCAAGTCACTAAAGCAGATACTTGCGCTGACCGGCGGGGTGACCTCGCGCATCTTCGCCCTGATCAAGGATCTTTCCATCGACGCCATTGTCACAGGTGATGAATGCATCACCGATGACGCAATCGCAAAATGGACGCCGGTTTGGTCGCGCCATGCGAACCCCCATCGGCGGCTCGAGAAGTCCGGGGTGTGAAGCCGCACCCGCTGCCCAAGACTGTCGCGCCGCTGCCCGACGAGTTGTTGTCAGGTTGGTTGTCTAGGCTGGCGGCGGCCAACTACTGTGATGATGCGGAACTACTGGCTCATCTCAGAATCGATACCGCGCATGGCACCGCCTTGAACTTCAACGTCGACGCGGCTGCGGCGGCGAAGATTGCCAACGCCGCACGGATTGACCCAGATGTTGTGCGATCTTTGACCTTCCCAGCAATGACGACACGAGAAGCCTCGCTGACGGCCCAGATACCATTCCAGCATTGCCTGCAATGTTCCAGAGAGGGCCTTTCGCTCAAGCATTGGAGGCGAGCCTGGGCATTCGACTGCCAGGTTTGTGGGACGAGACTTGTGCCGACGCTCGGCAAGGCCAGTGGCGAACAGATGCCCGAAAAGCTGATAAATCGTGCGCGCAACGGCGCCGCGCGGCTTGAATACGCCGCGCGATTACGCAGCTCCAAGCAATTTCGGCGCGCAATGCGCGCGGTCACCTTTGCCATATCATTAAAGGCCTTCCGCGGAGATCCGTTATACGCTCTTCAGGGCCACAGGCTGGAAGTAAGGCTGTTTGGCCTTGCTGCAATTGATGCAGCCCAATCCCGTCCACTGGTCAAAGCGGCCATCTCAAGCTCCGGCATCGACGACTATGCAAGGGTTGCTCTATTGCGCGCCTTCGATAAGGAGCCACGTCTGCTTGCCGCGGTTGTTTACATCGCCCGGCAGCGCGCGAAAAGCATAGGCGCGATGGCAGTGGAATCTCATAATTAAGGGCAAAAAATATCCCCGAACGCGTCGTGTCTCAGATTTAAGGGCAACGCGACACCGGTCCGCGAACGCGGGCCGGCCAAATTGGCTGTCCGTGACATGAATTTCCTCCTGTCGCGTAGCCCTTAATTGTGAGATGAGAAATCCAACGAAATCAACGGCCTTGCTTTGCCCTTAAATATGATATTTTGCCTTTAAATCCGATATTTTTGCCCTTAAACCTGAGACAGGGTTCGCAGCTTCGTGTGGCAAATATTGATGGATGATGATCGCGAAGACTTCGTTGCCGCTGGTGCTGAGGAGGCGCGCAGGGCGGCCGTTCTGCGTCCGCTTGTTCAGGCATATCTCAAAGGGGCATTGCCAAGTTGATCACGGGGTTCCGTCGGGATAGGCGGTCATCATGAAAACCGTGCCGACAATTCGACGCCTGAAGGGCTTTCGTTTTCCCCGCGAGATCATCTCCTATGCCGTCT
>NZ_JAXGFT010000032.1:0-8520 GCF_041008785.1 Pseudophaeobacter sp. 1A16562
GGACGCTTGAGCAATTTGAGGGCTCCGCGCCCGGCGCGCTTGCCCAATCAGACGACGGAGAATATGAAAACCAGACCCGCAGACTCTCGTTATGAATAAGGGAGCCTCGGGGGGCAGGTCAAACGATGCCCGCTCTGCACTCCGCCGAGCGGGCCATCTACTGCCTTCCCGACACTACGCAGCCCCCACGCCATACTGCCGTTCGCCCCAGGAAGGCAGACGGATTTTCCCGGAGTGACCACAAAGAAAAACCCCCGCCGATTGCTCGGCGGGGGTTTCTGATTTTCCAAAGAGCCTGGGCTTACCAGTCTTCGCGAACCACGACGCGGGTCTTGATCGGCAGCTTCATCGCAGCAAGGCGCAGAGCCTCGCGGGCGATGTCGTCATTGACGCCATCGATTTCGAACATCACGCGACCGGGCTTCACTTTGCATGCCCAGTAGTCGACGGAACCTTTACCTTTACCCATACGAACTTCGACGGGCTTGGAGGTCACCGGGGTATCCGGGAAGATCCGGATCCAGACACGACCCTGACGCTTCATGTGACGGGTCATGGCACGACGTGCGGCTTCGATCTGACGGGCAGTTACGCGCTCGGGCTGCAGAGCCTTGAGACCGTAGGTGCCGAAGTTCAGGTCAGAACCACCTTTGGCGAGACCGGAAATCCGGCCTTTGTGCATTTTGCGGAATTTCGTACGCTTTGGTTGAAGCATCTCATCCCCTCCTTAGCGACGACCGCCACCAGCACCACGGGGTGCAGGGCCGTCCTGGATTTCCTGAGACTTACGATCACGCGCCTGCGGGTCATGCTCCATGATCTCGCCTTTGAAGATCCAGACCTTGATCCCGATGATCCCGTAGGGGGTCATGGCTTCGGAGTGAGCGTAATCGATGTCGGCGCGCAGGGTGTGCAGCGGCACACGACCTTCACGGTACCATTCGGTACGGGCGATTTCAGCACCACCCAGACGACCCGCGACGTTCACCCGGATACCCAGGGCGCCCATGCGCATTGCGTTCTGAACGGCACGCTTCATCGCGCGACGGAAGGACACACGACGTTCCAGCTGCTGAGCGATGGACTCGCCAACCAGCTGTGCGTCCAGCTCGGGCTTGCGCACTTCAACGATGTTGAGGTGCAGTTCCGAGTCGGTCATCGCTGCCAGCTTCTTGCGCAGGACCTCGATATCGGCGCCTTTTTTGCCGATGATCACGCCCGGACGTGCGGTGTGAATGGTCACACGGCACTTCTTGTGGGGGCGTTCGATGATCACGCGGGCCACACCGGCCTGCTTGCACTCTGCCTTGATGAACTCACGCAGTTTCAGATCTTCCAGCAGAAGATCACCGTAGTCCTTGGTGTCGGCGTACCAACGGCTGTCCCAGGTGCGGTTCACCTGCAGGCGCATGCCGACCGGATTGACTTTATGTCCCATTAGGCTTGCTCCTCAACTTGACGCACCTTGATGGTGATCTCAGCGAACGGCTTCAGGATCTTGCCGAAACGACCACGGGCCCGCGGGCGACCGCGTTTCATGGTCATGTTCTTGCCAACCCATGCCTCGGCGACGATCAGTTCATCGACGTCCAGGTTGTGGTTGTTCTCGGCGTTCGCGATGGCGGACTGAAGGCATTTCTTCACGTCCTGCGCGATCCGCTTGTTCGAGAAAGTGAGGTCGGTCAGAGCCTTGTCCACTTTCTTGCCACGGATCATCTGAGCCACCAGGTTCAGTTTCTGCGGGCTGGTCCGAAGCATGCGGGTTTTCGCCATTGCTTCGTTGTCGGCCACGCGGCGGGGATTTTGTACCTTGCCCATGACTTACTTCCGCTTCGCTTTCTTGTCCGCAGCATGACCATAATAGGTCCGGGTCGGCGAATACTCACCGAACTTCTGACCGATCATGTCTTCCGAGACGTTGACAGGGATGTGTTTCTTGCCGTTGTACACACCAAACGTCAGACCCACGAACTGGGGCAGAATGGTGGAACGACGCGACCAGATCTTGATCACTTCATTGCGGCCCGATTCACGCGCAGCTTCGGCTTTCTTAAGCACATAGCTGTCGACGAAAGGACCTTTCCATACAGAGCGAGACATAGATTAACGTCCCTTCTTCTTGGCGTGACGCGAGCGGATGATCAGCTTTTGCGACGCTTTGTTTTTGTTGCGGGTGCGCTTACCCTTGGTCGGCTTACCCCACGGGGTCACCGGGTGACGACCACCCGAAGTCCGGCCTTCACCACCACCGTGCGGGTGGTCGATCGGGTTCATAACGACACCACGGACCGAGGGACGCTTGCCCTTGTGGCGCATACGGCCAGCTTTACCGTAATTCTGGTTGCTGTTGTCAGGGTTGCTGACGGCACCAACGGTGGCCATGCATTCCTGACGGACCATGCGCAGTTCGCCCGAGGACAGGCGGATCTGAGCGTAGCCACCATCACGACCAACGAACTGAGCGTAAGTACCGGCTGCACGGGCGATCTGGCCGCCTTTGCCGGGCTTCATTTCGATGTTGTGAACGATGGTACCGATCGGCATGCCCGAGAACGGCATTGCGTTGCCCGGCTTGATGTCTGCCTTCGCGGAGGCGATGACCTTGTCACCCACTGCCAGACGCTGCGGAGCGAGGATATAGGCCTGCTCGCCGTCTTCGTACTTCACCAGTGCGATGAAGGCAGTACGGTTGGGGTCATATTCAATGCGCTCGACGGTCGCGGCGACATCAAATTTATTCCGTTTGAAGTCAACGATCCGGTAAAGACGCTTTGCGCCACCACCACGGCGGCGAGAAGTGATCCGTCCGGTGTTGTTCCGGCCGCCCGATTTGGTCAGACCCTCAGTGAGAGACTTGACCGGACGCCCTTTCCAAAGCTCCGAACGGTCGATCAGAACCAGCCCACGCTGGCCCGGCGTCGTCGGTTTATACGACTTAAGTGCCATGCTTTCTGTCTTCCGTTTAGCGTGCAGTGCCTTAGGTTCTTGTCTTTGGCACCGCTATGTTAAAGCCCCCTGATGTGCCGCGTGCGGCGGTTCAGGTGACCGATCTAAAGGGCCCCGAAGGTCCCAGGTTATTCATGATCCCGACAAAAGAGACAGCCCCGGACGAATCCGAGGCCTTCAGGATTGGTGCCATTTAGCAGAGGTTCGTGGGGGTGGCAATGGTGAAGCGGCGGCAGAGATGTACTTGCCTTCTTCGATGGGGTGTTTTCTGTGTAAGAAAGGTTCTTAACGCAATTGGGACACAATATATGGAACGAATTCCAACAAAAGTCATCGGCAATCTAAGTTCTATTCTGCCCGATTGGTACTCTCACGCAGGAATAGATTCCCTTTTTCTATATGCCGGGGCACCAGATGATGTGCCCGATGTAAGTAAACCCAAGAAAGTTGAGAGCTGGCTCCGATCCACAAACAAAGTCGTAGACGAGCCTTTGTCGGTCCTGGAGGTAATTCTAGAGGACTTCTTTGAAAAGCCACTTGAACAGTTTTCGGCTTGGATGCCAGCTTCAGGTGAGCCGCAGGACAAACTTGATGCCGACAAACGAAAGCTCGAGAGCACCTTGGCAGGCGAGGGTCTAATGTTTTCCAGTGGAAAGCTTCGCCCGACCCGAGGAAGTAGTAGCACCCTGTCGCTCGAAGAGGAGGTTAGACGTCACGGCCTTTCATCCGTTGACCAAGAAATCAAGCGAGCCCTGCGGCAGGTGGACAAAGATCCGCACGCCGCCGCACACTACGCAGGGAACGTTCTGGAAGCCGCTTTTAAGGCTTATTTGGATAAGAAAGCCATCAAGTACTCTCCCTCTCATACTCTGTCAGAGCTATGGAAAACGGTGGCCAAAGATATTGGCCTCCAACCCGGCGAGTTGAAAGACAAGGACCTACGAAAGATTGCGTCAGGCATGCATAGTGTCGTGGATGGCATAATGTATCTTCGCAACAAAAAGAGTGGTGCCCACGGAAAATCCGAAATTGAGGCACGTAACTACAAGATTGCGCCACGCCATGCGCGCCTTGCAATAAATGCAGCGCATACCATTGCGGCATACGTACTCGAAGTTGCCGACTGATCAAAATCAGGGAATACTTCAATCTTCGCGCACAGCCCGGCCGTAGGCCGGGCAGCGCCCGACCCTCCCCCCAGGAGGGCGCTTCGCCCCCACCTAGCGTCAGGCGCTGCCCTTTGTGAGTCAATCGCACCGCCAACGAAAAAGGCCCCCGCTTTCGCGAGGGCCTTCGATCTTTTCAAAAGAAACAGATCTCAGAGTCCGGTGGACACGTCGATGGTGTTGCCTTCTTCCAGGGTCACATAGGCTTTCTTCACGTCCTTGCGACGGCCGATCTGGCCGCGGAAACGCTTGACCTTACCCTTGGTGATGGTGGTGTTGACCGCTTTGACCTTCACACCAAAGAGGGTTTCAACCGCCTCTTTGATCTGGGGTTTGTTGCTGTCGATCGCCACTTCGAACACCACTGCGCCGTTTTCGGACGCCATGGTGGATTTCTCGGTGATGATCGGCTTGCGGATCACGTCGTAGTGTTCTGCCTTCGCGCTCATTTCAGTCGAGCCTCCAGTGCTTCGACACCCGCCTTGGTGATCACCAGGGTGTCACGCTTCAGGATGTCATAGACGTTTGCACCCATCGTCGGCAGGATATCCAGACCGTCGATGTTACGCGATGCTTTGAGGAACCCTTCGTTCACGGCTGCACCGTCGATGACCAGCGCGCGTTTCCAGCCCAGGTTTTTCACCTGCTTGGCCAGAGCAGCGGTCTTGCCCTCTGCGGTTGCGTCCTCGATCACGACCAGTTCACCGGCTTTCGCCTTGGCGGACAGCGCGTGGCGCAGGCCCAGCTTGCGGAACTTCTTGGTCAGCTCGTGGCCGTGGCTACGCGGGGTCGGGCCCTTGTAGATACCACCCTTGCGGAAGATCGGCGCGTTACGGTCACCGTGGCGTGCGCCGCCGGTGCCCTTCTGGCGATAGATCTTCTTGGTCGAGTAGGAGGTTTCCGAGCGGGTCTTGACCTTGTGGGTACCTGCCTGCGCGTTGTTGCGCTGCCAGCGGACCACACGGTGCAGGATGTCCGCACGCGGCTCCAGACCGAACAGGTCTTCGGACAGTTCGATGTCGCCTGCCTTGCCGCCGTCGAGTTTGATCACATCAAGTTTCATGCTTCACCACCTTCCGCGGGAGCTTCCGCCGGTGCTTCGGTTGCTGCTGTCTTCAGAGCCGCCGGGAAGGGCAGACCTTCGGGCGCTTTCTTCTTGACGGCATCCTTGACGGTTACCCAACCGGATTTCGGACCAGGTACGGCACCTTTGATGAACACCAGGCCACGGTCGGCGTCGGTCTTGACGACTTCCAGGTTCTGGGTGGTCACGCGGGCAGCGCCCATGTGGCCGGCCATCTTCTTGCCTTTGAAAACCTTGCCGGGATCCTGACACTGACCGGTCGAACCGTGCGAACGGTGCGAGATCGACACACCGTGCGAGGCACGCAGACCGCCAAAGTTCCAGCGCTTCATGGCGCCCGCGAAACCTTTACCGATCGAGGTGCCGGTCACGTCCACTTTCTGACCTGTCAGGAAGTGTTCGGCCGAGATTTCGGCGCCAACTTCGATCAGGGCATCGGCGGGTACGCGGAATTCAACCAGCTTACGCTTGGGTTCAACCTTTGCAGCGGCAAAGTGGCCACGCATCGCCTTGGAGACGCGCTTCACTTTGGCCGAGCCTGCGCCCAGCTGAACGGCGGTGTAGCCGTCTTTGTCTTCGGTGCGTTGCGACACGACCTGCAGACCATCCAGGTGAAGAACGGTCACAGGGATCTGCTTGCCGTCTTCCATGAACAGCCGGGTCATGCCGACTTTCTTTGCGATAATACCAGAGCGCATATTCATTACCCTCCGATCTTACGACTGCAGCTTGATCTCGACGTCCACGCCAGCGGCGAGGTCGAGCTTCATCAGCGCGTCCACGGTCTGGGGAGTCGGATCAACGATGTCGAGCATGCGCTTGTGGGTGCGGATCTCGAACTGGTCACGGGATTTCTTGTCGACGTGGGGACCACGCAGAACGGTGAATTTCTCGATCTTGTTCGGAAGCGGGATCGGGCCACGAACCTGCGCGCCGGTGCGCTTTGCAGTGTTCACGATTTCCTGGGTGCTGGCGTCCAGCACGCGGTAATCGAAAGCCTTCAGCCGAATGCGAATGTTTTGACTTTGCATTTCGTCAGCCTTTTATAGGCGTTGGAGTTGAGAGGAGGGCCCACGACCACCGCACACCCTCATCGAACCCAAAAGGCGGGAATCACCCCGCCTTGATATTCTCATTGAGAACTCGCGCGTCTTAAGCCTGCAGCGACGGTATTGCAAGGGTAAATGAGGCCCGTGCGAATGCTCCCACTCTTTGGGTCCACCTCAGGAGCCGTTACGGCGATCGGGCAAGGTCACCCCCAGAAAATCTGGCCGTCCCGTGTTAAAAACTGACGCAGGGCGGTCAGTGACCCTAGTGGCGCCCCTCAAGTCCGGTTAATCTTGCGCAAAGCCTCACAACGGACAACCCAATAGTGCCGTCTCACAGCCCCGAAACCGAGCAAGTTCTGCTAATTGCGCGCAGTATCGCTGGTGAAACCGGTCATGCGCTCCTGGCGCGCCTGGTTGAGGCCCTGAGCGAGCATCTGGATGCAGCCTTCGTCGCAGTCACCTATGGCGAAGGGGTGCCCCCCACCCACGCGCGGGCGCTCTACGCTCTGCAGGACCACAAGGTTGCTCGCGGGATACGCTACGAATTGCAGGGCACCCCCTGCGCCCGGGTATATGCCGGGGAGGTGGTGATCATCCCCTGCGGGATTGCCGACCTTTATCCCCGCGAAGCGAGGTTTGAAGGCTACATAGGTATTCCACTTCGCGACACCACTGGCGAGGTCACCGGTCATCTGGCTGTATTTTCCAACAAGGAGATCAAGGAATCCGAGATCGCCACCGCGATATCGACAATTTTTGCCCTGCGCGCCGAGGCCGAATTGCGCCGTCTCTCCGTGGAAAAGGAACGAAAGAAGCTAATCGCGGATCTCGCGCGGATGAACCGGCGCCTGCAGCAGGGCTATTCCGAGGTGCGGCGCGAAAACGCGGAAAAGATCGCGCTCATGGGTTTGATTGCCCACGATCTGCGCAGCCCGCTGGCCGCAGTCTTGTCGCAGGCGGAACTCGGGCTCGCCAGAACCCGCAGCAACGCGCCGGATCAGGCCCGGATCGAAACTGCATTTCAGAAGGTCATCGACAATGCGGACCGGATCGCGCAGTTGATCGACGCGACGCTGGACCGGGCCAGGGTCGAAGGCGAAGCGCTGCGCCTGGATCGCAAGCCGGTCGATCTGACCGGGTTGCTGCACATTGCTGCCGAAGCCAACCGGGAAGAGGCTGCACGCAAATCGATTTCCCTGTCCGTCGACCCACCGCAGCGGACCATCGCAGAGGTTGATGAAACACTGGTCATCTCTGCCATCGACAATCTGATTAGCAACGCCGTGAAATATACCTATCCCGGAGGCGAGGTCCGGATTTCGGTCGCGCAGGAAGGTGAAAGCGTCACCGTTGCCGTCTCCGATACCGGTCAGGGCCTGACGCCAGACGACCTGACGCGCGCCTTCGGCCGTTTTCAAAGGCTTTCCGCGCAGCCAACGGATGGTGAAAAGTCCACTGGCCTGGGACTCGCGAACGTACGCGAAATTGCCTGTGCGCATGGCGGCAGCGCTCATGCCGAAAGCGAAGGCCCGGGAAAGGGAAGTCGTTTCGTTCTGACGCTGCCCTGCTCAGCTTTGTACACATAGAAAAAGGGCCTCCCAAAGGAGGCCCTTTCCATCCACAATCAGGAGACCTGGTTGCTCGATGATCCTCGACACAGTCTTTTTGGTGCGTCTCGGGATCATCGCGTTCAAACAAAAAGGGCGCCACAGGGGCGCCCTTTCCGTTTGATCATTCGCGAGTGCGAATTACTCGATGATTTTGGAAACGACGCCAGCGCCGACGGTGCGGCCGCCTTCGCGGATGGCGAAACGCAGACCGTCTTCCATCGCGATCGGGGCGATCAGTTCAACTTCGAACTTCAGGTTGTCGCCCGGCATCACCATCTCGGTGCCTTCCGGCAGGGTTACGGTGCCGGTCACGTCGGTGGTCCGGAAGTAGAACTGCGGACGGTAGTTCGCAAAGAACGGGGTGTGACGGCCACCTTCTTCTTTGGTCAGAATGTATGCTTCTGCCTCGAATTTGGTGTGCGGGGTCACGGAGCCCGGCTTACACAGAACCTGACCACGCTCAACGCCGTCACGGTCAACGCCGCGCAGCAGCGCGCCGATGTTGTCGCCGGCTTCGCCGCGGTCCAGCAGCTTGCGGAACATTTCAACACCGGTGCAGGTGGTTTTCTTGGTGTCGTGGATGCCGACGATTTCGATTTCGTCGCCAACGTTGATCACGCCACGCTCAACACGGCCGGTCACAACGGTACCACGACCGGAGATCG
>NZ_JAXGFT010000033.1:0-8304 GCF_041008785.1 Pseudophaeobacter sp. 1A16562
ATCGAAAAGACCGTGGAGCGGGCGCGGCGCAAGGCGGCGCGGGCAGGCGCATGAGCATGGAAGGCGAGCTGAAGGATCTCCTGAAGACCCTCGGGCATCCAGTGGTCTGGGGCGTCTTTGACCGTGACGTGGGCTTTCCCCGGATCAGCCTGCAGCGGATCAGCAATGTGTCGGCCTATTCCCAGACCGGGCGCGGCGATGTGGAGACCGCGCGGGTGCAGGTAAACATCCATGCCCGCACCTATGGCGAGATCATCCCACTCGCTCGGCTGGTCTCGCAGACCCTTACTGACTATCGCGGCGGGTCTGTGATCCGCTGCAAAGAGATATCCCGCAGGGATGGGACGAACCCCTCCGGCGGCGATGTGATCCGGCTTCAGATGCTGGACATTCAGGTGCGTTACCGCGCCTGACCTCTGGCCGGGTGACCGGCTCAATCAACAAATGATGGAAGGAAGAAGCCAATGGCAGAGAATGTCATTCCGGGCGATCTCGTTGACATGGAATGGTCCGTCGACGGGGTGGACGGGAACTTTGCGGTGATCAAGGGCTGCAAGACGATCGGGATCCCGGAGGTTGACCAGGAATACCGGGACCGCACCTCGCTGGACAGCCCGGGCCGGTTCAAGGAATGGGGTCTCGGCCTCAAGGATGGCGGGGAGATCACCCTCAACTGCTTTTACTCGACCGAGCTTTACAAGCAGGCCGCGGCCTATAACGCGGCAGGCAAGCCGGTGTTCTTCCGGGCCAAGCTCCCGCCGGGCGAGGGGCAGAGCACGGGCGATCTCTTTGCCTACAAGGCCTACGTGGTTCCGACGATCCCCACCACCGACCAGGACGGCGATCTGATGACCGATCTCAAGCTGCGCACCACCGGCGCGGTTGACTGGGTAGAAGGGACGGCAGCGGTATGATCAATCACGCGAAGATGAAGGTGGGCAAGACCACCCACAAGCTGAAGTTCTCCACCGCCGCACTGATGCGGATGGAAGCGGAAAATGACGGCCAGCCATTTGACGTGCTGCTGGATCGTCTGATCACCGGCAAGGGTGGTGCCTCCCTGGTGATCTCGGCGCTGGCTGCTGGTCTCAATGATGGCAAGGGGGTGGAGCGCGAAAAGGCCGTCGCCCTGGTCGATGCGGTTGGCGGGATACGCAAGGCAGTGCCCTTTGTCGGTGAGGCCATCGCGGCTGCTTTCCCTGCCGAGGCTGATCCCGACACTGATCCCGGTGAGGACGCAGAGGGAAACGGCGAGGGAAACGGGCAGGCCGCAGGGGCGTAGACTGGCAGGCGCTCTATCGGTCGTGGTGCAGGCTGGGTCTGCACCACGATGACTTTGGCGCGGTCACCCTGCGGGAATACGATCAGATCACCCGGGCAGTGATTGATGGCAAGAACGACCAGGTCCAGGCGCGCCGGGTGCTGCAGCAGGAGCTGGCGGTTCTGATCAGCCATGCATTCCACAGCCCGAAGACCATCCCCGACTTCACCAAGGCGGGGGCGGAACACTCCGGCAAAACCAAGCGGGACAAGAAGAGCGATGCGCAGGCTGTCGAGCAGCTGCGCGCCTCGCTGATGAGCCTGCACTTCCACAATCAGAAAGGGGTCTGAGATGGCCGCGATTATCGGCGCTCTTCGGGGCGTTCTGTCCATGGATTCGGCTGCCTTTGAAAGTGGCGCCAAGCGGGCTCAGTCCACCATGGGCAAGACCGAGCGGCGCATGCTGCGGATGGGCGCCAATATGGAGAAGGCCGGGCGGCGTATGTCGCTGGGCCTGACCCTGCCGCTGGCGGGCGCTGCTGCGGTGGCGGTCAAATCCAGCCTGCAGATGGTGGATGCACAGGCCAAGATGGCGCAATCCCTCGGCACCACCGTCAAATCCATGCAGGTGCTGGATCGAGCAGCGGATCTCTCGGGCGTGTCGATCGGAGAAGTGCAGCAGGCAACCATCCAGCTCACCAAGCGGTTGAGCCAGGCGGCGGGCGGATCCGGCGCCGCGGCCAAGGCGCTGAAGCGGCTGCATCTGAACGCCTCCGATCTGCAGCGCCTGCCGCTCGATGAGCGTCTGGCCCGGATCCAGGGCGCACTGGCGGAGTATGTGCCGCAGGCGGAACGCGCGGCGGTGGCCTCGGATCTCTTCGGCAGCCGGGCCGGTCTGATCTTCACCCGCATCGACAGCGCGACGCTGAAGCTGGCGGCTGAGGATGTGGGGCGGTTTGGCGTTGCGATCTCCGAGGTGGATGCGGACCGGCTGGAGACGGCCAATGATGCGATGTCGCGGATGGGTCTGGCCGGGCGGGGTCTGGCCAACCAGCTGACCATCGCGCTGGTGCCTGCGATGCAGACGGTGAGCGATGGCGCGGCTTCGGTTGCGGAATGGTTCAACGGGCTGGGCGAGGGCACCAAGCGGGTAATCGCGCTTGGTACGGCAGGCGCGGCTGCGCTGGGGCCGCTGGCGCTGGGGCTGGGCCTGACCCTCAAGCTGACCGCGCCGCTGGGTGTGGCGATGGCAGGGATGCTGTCCACCGTGGCGCTGGCGCCAGTGCGGTTCCTTGCGGCTGCAAAGTCTGCGGTGGCGCTGGAAATGGCATTGGGGGCGACAACCACGCGGGCTGCGCTTGGCAGTCTTGCCATCAAGGGATTGTCGCGGGGGCTGGTGCTGTTGCGCGGTGCGGTGATCACCACCGGGATCGGCGCGCTGGTCGTGGGCACGGGGTTCCTGGCCATGAAGTTCCACCAACTGGTCACCGCGACCGGTGGCTGGGGCATGGCGCTGCAGGCGCTTGGCGATCTCGCCTCGGGCGTCTGGCTGGGGATCAAGACCAGTGCCCGTTCGATCGGCCCTGCACTTGGCGCCGTCTGGGAGACCGTCAAGGCAGGCTTTCTGCGCATGATGGGCACGATCTCGGAAAATTGGTCGGCCTTCCTGTCGGGGCTTGCGGTTCGGGTGAAGAATATCCCGGGCATGTCGGGGGCCTTTGATGCGCTGAATGAAGCCTCAGGTCGGGCCTTTGAGGGCGTTGCGAGGTACGATGCGCTGGCGGTGCGGGCTGCAAACAGCAGCGCGGCACTGAAGAAAGAGGCCAAGGGGCTGGTGCGCGAGGGCTGGGATAAGGCCGCGGCTGCGCTCAAGACGCTGACGCTGCAAATGGACAGTGCCAATGCGGAACTGGATGCGGGCGATGACAGCGCCGATGCGTTGAAGAACAGCCTCGAGGATCTGAACAATACGCTGGATGATGGATCCGGTGGCGGCACCAAGGACAAGCTGGATAAGACGAAGAAAAAGGCAAAGGACCTGTCCGAGGAGCTGAACGGTCCGCTGTCCTCTGCGGTCGATGGCGTTGCGCGCTCCTTCGGGGACTGGGTGGCGAATGGTCTGCGGGATTTTGAGGGTCTCTGGGACGGGATCAAACAGGCGGCAAAACGCGGGCTGGCGGATCTGGCGTCCTCCTTTGCGCAGAACACGCTGAAGGTGGCGCTGGGGTTGTCGGTGACGGGATCCGGCAGCGCGGCCAGCGCAGGCACTGCGGTGCTGGGCGGTGGCGGTGGTGTGAACCCGCTGGGGATCTTGAGCAATGTCGGCGGTCTCGTTGGCGGGGGCGGTATTGCCGCCGGGATCGGCTCCGGCCTCGGCGGTGTTCTGACTGGCGGTGGCCTTGGCTCCAGCTTTGCCAACCTCGGCGGGCTGGTCAGCGGCGCTTCCAGCGGCTGGGGCGCGCTTGGGGCTGCCCTGCCTGCGGCGGGTCTCGTGCTGGGCGGCATCGCGCTTCTGGCCAAGGGTCTCAGCCGCAAATACGCAGGTTCGGGGATCCGGGGGCGCTTTGGTGCCGATGGCTTTGAAGGCTCCTCGATCGACTTCTACAAGGGCGGGTTCCTGCGCTCCAACCGCACCGACTACAAACCGCTGGAGGCGGACTTTGAAGCGGCGTTGGATCAGAGCGTCACCGGGCTGACCGATGGTGTGAAGGATATGGCGGCCTCGCTGAACCTTGGCACCAAGGCTCTGGAGGGTTTTACCAGCGAAGGCTTCACGCTCTGGACCAATGGCAAGAGCCAGGAGAAGATCCAGGAGGAACTGCAGGCGCGCATTGAAGAGACCGGCGCGGAAATGGCCGAGCTGGTGCTGGGCACGGATGACTTCAGCCGCGCCGGGGAAACCGCCCTTGATACGCTGGGGCGCCTGTCGGGCAGCCTCACTGCGGTCAACGATGCGGCGGATCTTCTGGGCCATGGTCTCTTTGATGTCTCCCTGAAGGGCGGCAATGCGGCCTCGCATCTGGTCGATCTCTTCGGCGGCGCCGAGGCCATGGCGGGATCTGTCTCGGCCTACTTCGGGGCTTTCTATTCCGAAGGCGAGCGCACGGAGGTGATCCTGCGGCGGCTGCGCGAAGAGTTCGGGGAGCTGGGCGTCGCCATGCCCGCAAGTCGGGACGGATTCCGGGAGCTGGTCGAGGGGATCGATACCACCACGGAACACGGGCGCGCGCTTTATGCAGGCCTTCTGCAGATGTCCGGCGCCATGGCCGAGGTGCTGCCGCAGGTCAGCGCTTATTCCGCCGAGCTGGCGGGCATGGTGGGGGAGATCGGCGGCGAACTTGGCGCGCAGATCGATGCGGCCCGCGCCCGGGTCTCTGAAGAACGCGCCACGGCAGAAAGCTGGCGCCGTGCGGGCAGCGGATTGCGGGATCTGGTGGATGGTCTGATCACCGGTGATCTGACCGGCGCCAGCGCGGCGCAGGCAGAGGCGGCGCAGCGGGCGCGGCTGAATGCTGCCCTGGCAGCGGTGCGCGGCGGGGATCTCTCTGCAGCGGAAAGCCTGCCGGAGCTGGCGCGGTCCTATCTGCAATCGGCTCGCGCCGGGGCGGGTTCGGCACTGGAATACCGGCGCATCGCGGCAGAGGTGCAGGGTCAGCTGCGGTTTGCGGCTGGGGTGGCGGATCTGGAAAGCGGCAATGATGAGGTTCTGGCCGGGCTTTACGAGCAGCAGATCGAGGTTCTGACCTCGCTTGGCAGCTTCCTGCAGCTTGAAGGGCTGACCGGTGATCAGATCGCGGATCTGAGCCAGGGCGTTCAGGATCTGGCAGCGGACTGGGATGGCACCGTCAGCGCATTTGAAACCTCCCTCGGCGCGCTGGAGGATGCCATCAGCCAGGCCGAGGCCTTCAGCTATGACGACCTGGTCGGCGCGCTGGATGTGGCGGTTACGCTGGCGGATGATGCGCCGCGCTGGCTGCGCAAGATGGTAGAGCAGGCAGACAGCGGGATCCGCACCACGCTGGACTTCATCATCCGCCGGGATGACCTGACGGCGGCGGACCGCTGGATTGCCACCCATGCGCTGTCGCAGCATGTGGCCAGCCTTGACCTGGTGCTGCGCGAGGATCTGGACCGGCAGACCCGCAAGCTGGTTCTCACGAACACCGAAGAGCTGCGGCGCAAGCTGATGCTGCAGCTGGGCCGGGATCTTGATCCGGACACCCGCGCCCTGGTGCTGACCCGCAGCGCCAACCTGTCGCGCCGGGTGAACGTGGCGCTGAGCCGGGAGGGCGGCGATACCGTGGAGCGGCTGACCCGCCTGCAGGATCTGATCGGGGCGCGGGGACAAGCCGGGCGGATCAGCTTTGGTGGCGCGGTGCGCCTGACGGCGGATACCGTCTTCAGCGATCTCACCTCGGCCACCGGGGATCTGCTGCAGCCGATGGAGAACCTGCGCGCCATGCTGGGGGATCTGCGCGCGGCGGTACGGCTGGACACGGCAGAGCGGCAGGCGCAGTCAAAGGTTGCCTCCCTGCAGATCCGCGGCGCCGGGCTGGCGGATCGCACAGAGGTCAAACGGGCAGGGGGCGCCGAGCTGATCGGCCAGATCGAGGATCTGCAGGCCTCCACCGGGATCAAGCTGCTGCGGGGGACAGGCGAGGACGCGATCCTGCGCCAGCGCGAGGATGGCACCATTGCCTATCGCGCCGATTACACCAGCGGCGGCGCCGGGCTGGCGGCCTTCAATGCGGCCTTCCGGGGCGCGGACGGTCTGGAGGCAAAGATCGCGGCCTACAATGAGCGGATCAGCGGCAGGAACGACCGGCTGGAGCGCCTGCGGGCGCAGATCCGGGGGCTGGGCGGAATTCCGCAGTTTGCTGCTGGCGGCGCCCATGCGGGCGGCTTGCGTATCGTGGGGGAACGCGGCTGGGAGATCGAGCGCACCGGTGCCTCCCGCATTCACAGCCATGCCGAGTCCGTTGCGATGCTGGACAACCGCTTCGTGGTGCAGAGCGTCAACGCCCTGGCCAAGCAGGTCGGGATGCAGGGGCAGAGCATGGAGCTGTTCGTGCGCAAGATTGCGCAGTTCCTGGAGAACTGGGATGAAGCCGGGCAGCCGGAGGTGCGGGTCTGATGGACTTCAACATCATTGCGCCGATGGTTGTCACCGATGCCGAGCTGACCGCCTCCAATATCCCCGAGGATGATCATCCGGAATGGGCGGCAGGCACCACCTACGCAAAGGGTGATCTGGTGATCTCGCTCACCTCGCACCGGATTTACCAGAGCATGCAGGATGGCAACCTAGGCAAGGATCCTCTGACCGATGATGGCAGCTGGTGGTTCGACCTTCGGGCCACCAACCGATGGTCTGCCTTTGATCAGCGGCGATCGAACACGGCCTCCCATGCCGATCAGATCACCTATTCGATCACCCCGACGCAGGATTGCGATGCGATCGCGCTCTTCGGCCTCACCGCCGGGTCGGTGCGGATCGAGGTCTGGGACGGTCCCAGCCAGATCTATGATCAGACTTTTGTCATGGTCGACACCGGCCATGTGGTCAGCGTCTATACTTGGTTCTTTGGCGGCATTGTTTACACCCGTCAGAAGGTTTTGAACGGCTTTCCGGGCTACATCGGCCATCGCATCGACATCACCATCGCGGCGGTCGGGGCCACGGCCAGGGTCGGCCATATCGTTCTGGGGCGGAACCATCTGCTGGGGCAGATGATGAACCTGCCGCGCATCTCCTTCGTCAGTCACAGCCGCAAGGGCTATGATGATTTTGGGGATGAGATCCTGGTGAAGCGCGGCTCCACCCGCAAGATCGAGGTGGCCTTGCTGGTGCCGACCATCCAGGCGCCGCGCGTGATGGACATCATGGCCGAGATCGATGGCCTTGCGACGGCCTTTTATGCCTCGGGCACGGGGCCAACCTACGGGATCGAGGGGCTGGGGTTCCTCGATGACCACGGCCAGCCGCTGGATGTGGCGGGCGAAAGCACCTTCCCCCTGATCATGAAAACACTGAAATAGGACACGAGAGCCATGAGCTATCCGGAGTTCTCCGACTTTCCGCCGATCCCGCAGCGATCAGCGGCGGAGGCGGATTTTGACACCAAGATGTCAGCGCTGTTCCAGCACTTTGCCACCACCCACCGGGCGGAGCTGATTGCGCTGATCGATTTCCTTAAAACCAACAGCACCATCATTGGCGGTGCGCTGAATGCCACCACCGTGGGGCTGGAAACCCCTGCAGAGGGGAAGTTTACCGGGCTGGAAGCGCCGCAGCTGGATCTGGTCAACGCCGTGTCCGGGGTCCTGGCAGTTCTGGGGGCAAGCGCATCAGATCTGAATATCGGGACCAACTCGAACCACCCGGTTGATCTGAGGGTGGCAGGGATCAGGAGTATCCTCCTGTCCACCAACGGAACCAAATCATTCTATCAGACTGACGGTTCCACTGTGGGGGTTACTATCGACGGCAGCGGAAACGTAAATACAGCCGGATTTCTTGCTGTTGGCAGGGATTACGCGTTCAGCCCACTTGACGTCGAGAATGGTGCATTGGTCTCCAGCGGAGACGTTGCAGATGATAGACGCGGGACAATCCACTTGCAGAATGTTGGCGGAACACCTGCAGATGGCGCCTTGGCGGTAGGTGTCTCTTTCAGTGGAGTAAACACCAGACGCAGACGCGCGCTTATTGCCAGCTACCAAGATGGGGAAGACGGCGACCCAACAGGACTTAGGTTCTACACCTACGTGAGTACGGCTTCGTCCAGCGATTTGGTGGTCAGTCGTATGTCACTTGACGCAGCAGGCAACCTAGGTGTGGGAGTAGAAAACCCGAGCGCTAAGGCCCACTCTCAAAGCTCTGAGGCATCCGGTATTTCTATCTTCGCAGAAGCGGTAAACGCCTCTTTTACCGGCGACACGCTCTTGGTGAGAACTTCGCGTGCTGGGTCTTCTGCGTTCGATCTCATCGATGCTCGGAGCAACGGAGGTTCTGATGCAGAATTTCGGGTGCGCGGCGATGGC
>NZ_JAXGFT010000034.1:0-8230 GCF_041008785.1 Pseudophaeobacter sp. 1A16562
GTTCTTTGATCATTCCGATGATCTGTGCTTCTGTAAAACGGCTCTTTCGCATCTGTTTGCTCCATCAAGAGGTTGAGCAAACTCTACATTAAAGTGCGGGAGATTTCGGGGGGCAGGTCACTGCGGCAGTTTGAGGTACTTATCGGACAGGGCACGACACGCGTGGATGCGATACGAGAGTTTGCATAACCGAACAGATCTATTATCGCTGGCGCAAGCAGTATGGCGGTATGGGAACCGACCGACTCAGGGAACTCGTGCGCCGCTACAAGAGAACGAACGGCTTAGAAAGGCCATCTCGGATCTGACGCTGGATAAGCTGATCCTTGTGGAAGCCGCCAAGGGAAGCTATTGCCCCCCTCTCGCCGCCGTGCCCTGGGGCAGCAGCGATCCACGCAGAAGAAGGTGCCCCAAGGCCCGGCCGACGACGCCCGGCTGGTTACCGGTATGATTGAACTGGCACGTCAGTAGGTCCGTCGCGGCTGGACGAGGTGTTGATCCGCCGTTATTCTTACAAAGATAGGAGTTCGTGATCGACTGCAAGGGCTCCCCCGCTGTCGTTTGACAGTTCAACCGCAAGTGTGAGTACCGAAGAGGTTGCGAGGTAGCCAAGGGGTCCAAATGGGCCCCTTTGGTGTTTTTTGAAGCGGCGGTCAAGGACGACAGCCAGAACGCGGAGTTTAGCCTAACAAAGTTGGGTTTGCTCCGTGGGCCCAAGGGGGTAAACCGGCCCAAACCTGCCCCTCGAGAAACTTGAGCGCGCTGCAATGCAGCAGACCACAATCAGACATCGATTAACTGTAGGATACGTGTGGAATATCGGCGCCAGCTAAGATATATATGACTTGATGAACCTGCGTTTGCGGCCACCTTCTGCCATAAATGAAGGGTGAGACCCCTCGGGTTGTCTCAGTAGCGCTTGGGCGCAAGGTTCATCAGACTTCCCCATAATACCTCGAGTTTCCTCGCTGCAGTTCGTGGACGCTAAGAAATTTGATCTTCGTGGCAGTCGAGCCTGTTTTCCGGCAAACAGAGCGAACCCGTTGCAAAATCACTTGAACAGGCGCTGCGGCGCGTTGGCGAAAGACGATCTTCGCCCTTAATGATAACGTATCTAGAATATCAAGCGTTTCAGTTCGTTCGTTGATTTTGGCCGATCCAAGCTGGCGCCAATCCGCGCCCTGTGAAACCATTTTTCTAGCAGCCTCAAGAAGCAAAAGTGAATTTAATATGTTGTCTGGTCTTCTTCCTTGCCGGGTTATGTGCCGCCAGCCTGCGTTCGTCACGAAGATTTCCCCCAATTCAGGATGAAAGCGGTCTGTTGAGCTTGACCACTCCCGATAGAACTCTTTTGCGAGCCTCAAGGAAAAACCGGGAGTCGCAAGTAGCGACCTCGTTGGTCGCATATCGATTTCCTGGAGCGGATAGCTGTCGGGAACTGATCCCGCCATCTTGCGTAGCTCACCCTTTGCCTCACTTCCAAACGTCTTCCTCCTAGGAATTACGACTAAATCAGAGTTAACTTTTGAGTATGAGGCATCTGATTTAAGATCTTGCCAATAAATTGGTGACTTAGAGCTGTCGGGGTCTTCAACGTAAGCTAGGATTACAGGTCCCGGCAGCGCGTTCCATCTCGACCTGTGTTTTTCGATGTAGCCTCTACCAATGGCGACGCCGATTGAGTCTTTGCCCAGGCTTCTACTCTCTTTCTTGAAACTGGGGCCGCTCTTTACCTGCACAAAGAGCATCCTGCCCGAAAACTTCTCGCGATGCCTTAGAAGGACAATACCGTCCACGGCATCGTCATTTTCAGCATCGACATCTTGCCAATCGCTCTTGAGTTGCCCTTGGACACGATGAGACACTAGGCTAACTCCCGCAGCTCCGGTTCTTATCTTGCTCATGTTCCTCGGCTTTCGTAGTGTAGATGTTTGATTTACGTTAATCTGCTGAAGTGTCATTGCAAAGAACGCGATCGCTCCGCAAACCCAAACGACGGCCCAATCCTGCCGTTCGAAACGAGTGCCGGTGCAGCAGCGCAGCGTCTCGAAAGTAGACATTCATCCCTGCTGCAGCATTTCCAACGGCCTGAGGTCAGCAGCAAGGACGAAGTTGCCGTTCTCCATTTCCGCAGTGACGTTTCCGATTGGCTGTCAGGCTTTTCTGTCCCACTCCATCCGAAAAATTTGGTGGTCTTGAACGACCCAGTCGGAATGAACTGCCTCCCGTTATCGCGCAGCCACGAGAGGCGAATGTTCAAAGATCCGGGCTGAGATGCTTCCATCGGGATCATGGCGCACATCACCGCGCCAGCTTTGTGTCCGACGTAGTTTATCAGCTGGAAGTTTTAGAATTGTTGGCGATACAGGCCATGTATACTTTGCAGTCCTCTCCACAGGACTTATCGAACAGCAAGAGATCACCGCGCCAAAGCACAGCGTCCGTACCTCTGACTTTCTCGTAGTTTTCGCCCAGGATCGACAACATCCATCAAGGATCGACAAGGAAAGCCCTCGAGGCAATCCATAATCGACCTGTAGCGGACCAGCCACGCACCGCTTTGCGAAACACCGACATTATGGGAAGCCCACATGCGACGCTACGGCTTGTCACTTGGCCATCTTGGCGGCGTCGTTTGGCGCACAAGACCCAATAAGCCCTTTGAAGGGCGCCCATCTCGCTGCGGCGCGGGTTTGCCGAACCAGACGCTTGACGCATCGTGCAGCATTTTGGACGGGCCGAGGTCATCTCTGTACTGACAGCGGACCGACGTTGCGGGTGAGCTCCAGAATCACTGACATTTGGATTTGCGGAACCGTCACAGCACGGCGTTTCCAATGGGATCCCTGAGCACTGCGCCGGTTTGCACGACTGAAAGTTCGACCGTTCGTCGTTGATCCCACAAAGCTTCCCGACTACGCTCCGCGGAGTGAAGAGACGTCACGCCAGTCCATCGCAAGGGACACGAATGAAGACGGTCGGATATCGAAAATGGATGTTGCACGTCGATCCAGGGCACGCACTTTTCTGTGTCGAACGCGGCGTCTCCCGGCACGACAGCGCCACGCTTTTCCTGCACGGCGGTCCAGGCGGGGCGTCATCTGAAACCTTGCTCGATCTTGTACCCGACGGCTTTCGTGCGATTGCTTTCGATCAGCGAGGCTGCGGGAGATCGCGTCCGGTCCGGAGCCTCGAGGACAACACGACCTGGCATGTCGTCGACGACATAGAACGGCTCCGGGAATCTGTCGGTCTGGACCGACTCAGGATCGTGGCGGGTTCCTGGGGCGCGGCGTTGGCCCTGATCTATGCGGCACGTTACCCCGCACGGGTCGAGAAGATGCTACTCTACAGCCCGTTCCTTGGGTCCAATGTCGAAACCGAGCATTTTCTGATGGGATCCCGCGAGATTCTGCCCGAGGTATGGCATAGGGCGTTCGGTACGGTGCGCAATGCGTCCCCGGATCGTATCATCGAGCATTTCAGCCGGCTTGTCATGGGGCCGGTTGGTCCGGCCCAAAGCGATGCCTGCCGAAAATGGGTCGAGTACGAATTACAGGCCTCCACGCTGGGAGCCGAGACGGCGCTTGACCACGCCCTGCTGCAATCCGGGTTTCATCTGACCTATGCGCAGGTGTCTTGTCACTATTTCGCCAACCGATTTTTCCTGCAGTCGACAAGCTGCCTGGACATTGCGGGATCGCTCGACGTGCCGGTCTTGCTGTTGCAGGGCGACAGTGACCTCGTTTCGGATCCGCAAACCGTGGAGCGACTGGCACGCAGCCTGCCCCGATCACGCTTGCACATGATCCCCGGTGCAGGCCACTGTGGAGGCGCGCCCCAATTGGACCAGCGCCTAGCAGCGCTCATTACAGAGGACCTGCACGACGCCTGAGGAGTTCGCACCATGAAGAAGATCATTGTTGTAGGTGGCGGCACTGCGGGCTGGCTGACTGCGCTGACCTTGAAGAAGTTCGTGCCGTCAAGCCGCACTGGCCCGATCGAGATCACCGTTATCGAACCCTCCGCCATTGGTCGGATCGGCGTCGGTGAAGCGACGATTCCCAGCCTCAAGCAGACCCTGGCGCGTCTCGACCTGTCGGAACGCGATCTGATGCGGGAAACCGGCGCGACCTTCAAACACGGCATTCGCTTCGTGGATTGGCGCAGCGGGCCCGAAAATGGCGGCGATGCGTATTTTCACCCGTTCGAGCGCAACGTGAGCGGACAGTTCGAACGGTTCAGCCCCTACCATCCTGCCGCCTCCACGCAGAAGGTATTCGACGCCCCGGTTGCCGAGATTGCAGCCTTGATCGGTCAGAGCGCCCTTGCCGCCGACTACAGCCGGTTCCAGGGGGTGCAGACCGAATTGGCCGAACGCGGCTTGCCGCCAAAAACAGCGGACATGCCGGACTACGACGGGCTTGTTCAATACGCCTACCATCTTGACGCGGAAGCGATGGGAGACTGGCTGGGCCGCATCGGCCAACGGCGTCGCATTCGCGTGGTCGATGCGGTCGTCGAAGCTGTGGAGCGGAACGAGGACGGCACGATAGGCTGTCTCCAGACCGGCAACGGACAGAAGGTCGAGGGCGATTTCTTCGTGGACTGCACCGGTTTCAGATCGGTCCTGATGCGCGGCACCTTGAAATCCGTTTTCAAACCTTTCGGGAACCACCTGCTTTGCGATCGAGCCGTTGCGGCGCAGCTTCCGGTGAGGTCGGGACAGCCGCGCCCTTTCACCACCGCGACAGCGCGTCGGCATGGTTGGACCTGGGACCTGGACCTGGCCCACCGGCGGGGCTTCGGACAGGTCTATTCAAGCGCCCATTGCAGTGACGACGAAGCGGAGGCCCTTCTGCGCACGGCTGCGGGGCAAGACGGGGACAAGATCGACGTGCGTCGCCTTCGCATGGACGTCGGGCGGGTCGAAGATTTCTGGATCGGCAATTGCGCCGCGGTCGGATTGGCTTCCGGTTTCCTGGAGCCGCTTGAGTCGACAGGTATCGGTTTCATCGAAATCGGCGCTTACCAGCTGGCACAGACCCTGATTTTCGGCCAGGGGATGCCTGCGGCAGCGCGGGAGTATACTCGCCGCATGCGGGCCGTGTTCGATGAAACGGCAGAGTTCATCATCATGCACTACGTGCTGTCCGGACGGCGCGATACGCCATTCTGGAAAGACGCGACCGCGCCCGAAAGGCTGACGGACGGGTTGCGGGACAAGCTGGAACAATGGCGCGCCCGCGAGCCAAACAGCGCGGATGACAACACGGTGCCGCGCATGTTCAGCTTCGAAAGCGCCCGGTCGGTGCTTTACGGCATGAACCACCTCCCGGACACACCGCGCGCCGCGAGCATCGCGCAGGCGCAGGCCTTGCGGCGGCTCGTGGCCCAGGGGACCGGGCGTGCGGTGTCGCAATTGTCGTCTCATGCCGCGGTTCTCGAGGCGATATCATTGGATGAAGAGGCTACTCCCCCGCCAGTTGCTGCGACTGCGGCAGCCGGAGGCGCGTTTCATCCTGGAGAAGGCCAGGCCGCGCTTTTCGTGACACCCGACTTCGTGGATCGCGTCGAACTCTCTGCCGGAACGATGCCACCGCCTGCCGCGGCTGCCCAAGACTACCAGCCAGACGCCCTTGTCCCGGACCCAAGATGGCGCATCCCCACTCCCGAAGAAAAGACAGCCCTGACACCGGAGCAGGACGCACCATCGGGGCGCCTGCTCGAGATCCTGACCTTCGACAACAGATCAGCGGTGCCGACGTTGCGGGCAATGTTCGCACGTCCCGGTGCAGACCCGCTGACGACACCGGCCAGCAAGGAATATGCGGCTCTGCTGGAGCGGCTGAAAACCGAGCTGTCCGGCCATTGCGAGGGGGAAATGCGCTGCCTCAGCGTGATCTCCCATCCCGCGGGCATGGCGACGGTCACACGGCAGGGACCTGAAGAACCCTTGATCGGGCTTCACGTGGACAGCTGGTCGAAGACCATGCTCGGCGAGCGTGACCGCGTTCCGAACCGGCTCTGCATCAACCTCGGCAGCAATGCGCGACACTTGCTGTTCGCCCCGATCACGATCGGCGAGATGGGGAGGCTCTCCGGTTTGCCGGAGGCACGGCTGCATCGCATAAACCCGACCGACCTTGGCCGTCATTTCATGCGGCTCCATCCTTCGATGCCGATCATGCGCATCCGGATCGATCCGGGCGAAGCCTACATCGCGCCAACGGAAAACGTCGTGCATGACGGGGCCACGACCAGTGCGCAGGATGTGACGCTGACGTTTCTCGGCAGGTTCCGGTCTATCGTTGCAGCGCGTCGCGACGCGCCTGATGCGCCTCGGCCATGATGTCATGCACCGTATCGACCAGTGTCTTGCGGGTCAGGCGGCAGAAATTCGTCTCGGTTCCTGCAAGCTCCCCCAACTCGAAGAACTTGTTCGAGGGCACGCCGCCGCCGCAGACATCGAAATAGGAGCAGCTTTGCCGACAGTTGAAGACGCCCTCCTTGATGTCGCGGTTCAGACTGGCAAACGGTTCCGTCTCATAGAGTTTCTCAAAGACAATGTCGCGGGCATGGCCGATCTTGAAGTCTGCGTAGCGTTCCGAGGCCACATCGACGAATTCGGGTGAGAAGGTATAAAGATAGCCCTCGGCATCGATCGACAGGATCGACAGCGGGTTGCTTTCGGTGCAGTTCGGCGCCTCGCGGGCAAACCATCCGCCAAGGCTCTGCGACACGTTCTCGAATTCACGCACGCCAAGGGGGTGCGGGTCATTGCGGATGCGGTTGTGTATCTGTTTCAGGAACGCGGCATAGGCCTGTTGAACACCGTCAGCGGCCATGCTGGAGGTATCGTTGATGGCTTCCTCCTCGTCGATGTTGAAGCCGACATTGTAGCAGCGCAGCGATTTGAAGAAGTCATAGATCTCGTCCGGATAGGACAGGGCATCGGCGGTCAGAACCGCGATGCAGGTAAAGGGAATGTTCCGCGCCCTCAGCTTCGCGATCCCCTTCATGGCGGCCGCATGGCTTCCCTTGCCGGACCGGGTCAGGCGATTCTTGTCATGGATCCAATCAGGACCATCGATGCTGACCCCGATCTGGACATTCCACTCTTGAAAAAGATCGAGGTGGGCGTCGCTCAGCAGCATGGCGTTCGTCTGTACATGATGCATCAGATCAAGACCATCCGGGCAGAGGCGCGCCAGCTCCTCGAACGCCTCTTGGTAGAATTCTGCGGGCAGGGCCAGGGGCTCTCCGGCATGCCAGAGAACTGTCAGTTGGCGGTCCAGAAGCCCGGCCCTTTGCAGAGCCTCGAAAAGGGGCGCGAAAAAGGTCGTATCAAAGCGAGATTTTTGTGTACGAAAGGGCAGATAGCAATAGCTGCAGTCAATGTTGCAGAAGCGCGTGGATTGCACCATCAACAGCTCGAGAGGCGATCTCCGACCAGGTCTCAGTGTGCCGCGAAACCACTGTCGCACGTTGCTTTCAGGTTTGAGGTCCGTCATGGGCTTATGCAACCTATCACTGTCCAATTGCCGCCAGTTCGCGCCAGCTTTCGTTGTCCCGACGCTGCTGATCCTGGCTTGTTCGCCAAGTTCCGAGATTTATCAGCTCCTTGACACCACGTCACCCGGTCGAGCAAAATTTCCGAAATCTTTATATGATGAGGGTTCGAAACATGCCTTGGCATTGGAGCAATTGGAACAACTGGTACAATTTTTCGAACACTTACCTGAACGCCTACTCGGACAATGCCTCCACCGACGAGAACGGGACGGTTTCGTTCAATGTTCTCGCCAACGATTCCTCGAGCAGCTCGATGAGCGTCACCCATCTGAACGGGATCACCATCGCCATCGGGGATGTGGTCGTGCTCTCCGGTGGCGGAGAGTTGACATATGTCGGAAACGGGTTGTTTACCTTCGAAGCCGGCAGCGCCTACGACTGGCTCGCGGATGGAGAAACGACGACAGAAAGCCTCCAGTACACGGTCCGAAACACGCAAGGTTATGTTCGGACCACCTCCATCACGATTACCTTGACCGGCAGCAACGACGGCCCGGTGGCCGTGGCGGACGCGGGCACGACCTCCGAGGACAACGCGGTTGTGCTGGACGTGCTGGCCAATGACAGCGACGTCGATGCCTCGGACCTGCTGGTGGTGACGGCGGCGAGTGTGCAGTCGGGCCTTGGCAGCGTGAGCGTGGCGGTGGATGGGTCC
>NZ_JAXGFT010000035.1:0-6876 GCF_041008785.1 Pseudophaeobacter sp. 1A16562
GCTTATGCCGAAGAAACCCTGTGCGCAGGGCGGGTGCTCCCGTCTGGTTGAGGTTGGGACGATCTACTGCAAGGCGCATGAACGTGCCGAGAAGCAGAACCGGGACCGACCTTCGGAGGCAAGGCGGCGGTCAGAGCGGCCGAGCCGGAAGTGGTATGCAAGCAAGGGCTGGCGGGGCAAAGGCGGGCGGCGGCTGACACAGCTGGACGCAGAGCCTTTGTGCCGGATGTGCCCGGATCATTCAAAGCAGCTGGCGACGGTGGCGGACCATGTGGTGCCTCACCGAGACGATTATGGGCTGTTCTGGTTCGGGGCGCTGCAGTCGCTCTGCAAGTCTTGTCATGACAGCAAGAAACAGCGGGCCGAGCGGCGCGCAGGTAGGGTGGGGGGCCTCGGAAAGTCTGGGGCCTTTTGATGTGAAACCGGCGGGGGTAATCGGATTTTTCCGCGCAGAAATTTAGAGGGGGGGGGGTATGCAGAACAGTGGAACGGATATTGAGAAACTGGTGCGCCTTCTGGGCGGCTGGCCACCTCATTTTGATGATGTGGAAAAGGCGCATGGCGAAAGCTTGCTGCGGTACCTGAAGCGGGACGGGCTGGTGGATGAGCCGGTGTTTGGCCAGGTGGTGCGCTATGCGGTGCACCGGGCCGCGTTTGACCGGCTGTCGGTCCTGATCGTGGATGAGGGCTTTGAGGCCATGGAAGGCAACTTCCTTTCTGGCCTGAGCCAGCAGCGCGCCTTTCATGAAAACCGCCTGGCGGCGCTGGAAAAGGAACTCCTGGGCACGCCTTACGTGCGGGCCAAGAACGGGCAGGCTACCCAGACTTCCTTCATGGAGCTGCTGGGAGATCCTGCGCCGCCCAAGGGCGGCGGCAAGGTGACGCCGTTCAAGCCGCTGACGCGCAAGGCGGGGCGCGGGTAGGCAATGACGGACAATTTGGTGGAGATGCCGGTCACGCAAAGGGCGTTTGACTGGGTGGATGGGGTTTTGTCTGGTGCAATCCCCAGCGGCAAGCGGATCATTCAGGCCTGCCAGCGGTTCAGGACCGATCTGAGCCGGGCGGGCACGGATGCCTTTCCTTATGTGTTTGATGCGGAAGCCTCGGAGCACATGTGCGCCTTCATGGAAACGCTGCCTCATATCGAGGGGGCCTGGGCGGCGCAGGGCGAGACCATCGAGCTGCTGGGCTGGCAGGCCTTCCTGATCAGCCAGATCGGCGGCTGGCGCCACATGGTGAGTGGCTTGCGCCGGTTCCGGACGGCCTATGTGGAGGTGCCGCGAAAGAACGGGAAATCGACGCTGCTGGCCGGGGTGGGGCTTTACTTCCTCGGCGCGGACGGTGAGCCGGGGGCGAAGGTTTATTCGGCGGCGGCCTCGACGCACCAGGCGCGGATCGTGTTTGACGCGGCGCGGGTGATGGCGCTGACGGGGGAGTTCGAGGGCACCGGCCTTGATGCGCTCCTGGGGCTCACGATCGAGGAGCACAAGATCAAGACGCCGGATCCGGCGGCGGTGTTCCAGCCGATTGCGAGCCAGACCAAATCGAAGGACGGCAAGAACCCGCATTGCGCGATTGTCGATGAGCTACATGAGCACGAAAAACGCGATGTCTGGGACTCGATGGCCTCGGCTCTGGGGGCGCGGGAGCACCCGCTGCTGATCGCGATCACCACGGCGGGCTATAACACCGCCGGGATCTGCTATGAGCAGCGCAAGTATGTGCAGAGCCTTCTGGACGGGGCGCGGGCGAATGAGCGCTATCTGGGGCTGATCTTTGAAGCCGATGAGGGCGATGAGCCGGGCGATCCCAAGACCTGGGAGAAGGCGAACCCCAGCCTCTATTCGGCCAAGTCTCTGGAATACATGCAGGACGAATGGGAGAAGGCTACGGCCAGCCCGGCGGCGATGGGGGAATTCCTGCGCAAGCACCTGGACATCTGGACCAGTGTGGGGGCCGCGGCGCTGGATATGGATGCCTGGCGCGCCAGCGAGGATCCGGGGCTGCAGCTTGCGGATTTTGCCGGGTGCAAGGCGTATCTCGGCGTGGATCTTGCAACGCGGCGCGACCCGGCCAGCGTGACGCTGGTGATCCCCGACGAGGGCGATCCCGCCAAGGGGCCTCTCAAGGTCTTCAGCTGGCACTTCCTGCCGGAGAAACTGGTCGAGGCGCCGGGCAATGAGCACCTCTGGGGCTGGGCCAAGGATGGCTTCATCCGCACGACGCAGGGAGCGGAGCTGGATCTGCGCATCGTGGAGGCGCTGGTTCTGCAGCTGGCGGGGCTCGGGGATGACAGCTGGGGCTGGGGGCACCTGCCTGCGCTTGATATCGAGATGGTGATTTACGATGCGCTCTTTGCAGCGCAGATGGCGGCGGCCTGGGAGGCTGCGGGCATGACGGCGGTGGAGCTGCGCTCGCGGGCGTCGAACCTCAACGAACCCTTCAACAAGCTGATCGCGGCGGTGGATGATCACCGGCTGATCAATGACGGCAATCCGGTTCTGACCTGGATGGCTGGCAACACGCTGCTGAAGCAGGTGCAGGGGGGCGACTACATCTATCCGGCAAAGCTGGTGCCGGAGGACAAGATCGACGGGATCGTTGCTCTGATCAACGCGCTTTGGCCGCTGAGCCAGGTGCCGGAAGATACGGGCAATGATGACCGGCGGAACAGTTTTTTCCAGGCACTTGGCATGCCGCAGGGAGCGTAACACATGGGGCTGAACACATGGGTCTGATCAGCAAGGCGCTGTCCTCTGTCGGGTTGCAGCTGAAATCCGAAAGCAGCGTGAAATGGGCCGATGGTCGCGCGCAAGGCGGTGGCGGCGAGGGCCATGTGGGCAATGCGGGCGAGGTGGTCAGCGCGCGCTCCAGCCTGAGCCTCTCGGCAGTCTGGGGCTGCGCCAACCTGATCAGCGGCACGCTGTCGTCCTTGCCGTTTGAGGTGCAGCGCAGGGACAGCGATGGCTTCACCGAAACGGATCCCGGTCATCCTCTCCATGCGGTGATCCATGAGAGCCCGAACTTTGACCAGACGGCGCTGGACTTCTGGGACTTCATGAACCTGTCGATCGAGCTCTGGGGCAATGCCTATGCCTCGGTGCAGCGCCGGGACGGGAAGATCGTAGCGCTTTACCCGGTGCATCCGGAGGCGATGTCGGTGCGGCGGCTCGGGAGCGGGCGGATTGAATACCGCTGGACTGACAGCGGCAAATCCTTCGTGCGGCTGGATCGGGATGTGTTCCACATCCGCGGGCCGGGCGGCAATGCGCTCGGGGGCATGTCGACGCTGCGCTTTGGTGTGCAGGCCTTCTCTTCGGCGCTGGCGGCGGACCGGGCGGCGGCGGGCATGTTCCGCAACGGGCTGCGCCCCTCGGGGCTGATCAAGTTCAAGGAATGGCTGAGCGCGCCGGAGCGGGAAGCGGCGGAGAAGATCGTCGAAAAGTACCTGGGCGCTGTGAACTCGGGCAAGCCGTTCATTGCCGAGGGGGGCATGGAATATGACCACCTGAGCATCTCGCCGGAAGATGCGCAGATGCTGGAGACGCGGCAGTTCTCGGTCGAGGAGATCTGCCGCTACTTCCAGGTGCCGCCCGCGCTCATTGGTCATGCGGGGGCCTCGACGGCCTGGCCAACCAGCGTGGATCAGCAGGTCCTGATGTTCACCAAGTTCTACCTGCGCCGCCGGGTGAAACGGATCGAGCAGGCGGTGAGAAAGCAGCTGCTGACCCCGGCGGACCGGGCGGCGGGTGTGAGCGTGCGGATCAACATGGACGGGCTGATGCGCGGGGACAGCGCCAGCCGGGCGGCGTTTTACCAGATCATGGTTCAGATCGGGGCATTGACGATCAACGAGGTGCGCAAGCTGGAAGGGCGGCGGCCTGTGGCGGGCGGCGATGAGGTGCGCATGCAGATGCAGAACATTCCGATCACGGAGACAGGAGAGGGCTGATGGTGGTGGAGACGAAGGATATGGCGGTTGACCTGACGGCCGCCGCGGACAGTGGCGCGATTGAAGGCTATGCCAGCCTCTTCGGGATCGAGGACCAGGGTGGCGATATCGTGGCGCCGGGCGCCTATGCCGCGAGCCTTGCAAAGCTGACGCAGGACGGGCGCCGGGTGAAGATGCTCTGGCAGCATGATCCGGCGCAGCCGATCGGGGTCTGGGATGAGGCGCGCGAGGATGAGCGAGGGCTCTGGGTGAAAGGGCGGATCCTGACGGAGGTGGCCAAGGGCCGCGAGGCGCAGGCGCTGATCAAAGCGGGATCGATTGACGGGTTGTCGATCGGCTACCGGACGGTGAAGGCGCAGAAACAGAGCGGCGGGCAGCGGCTCTTGCAGGAGCTGGAGCTCTGGGAGGTCTCGCTTGTGACCTTCCCGATGCTGCCAGAGGCGCGGGTGGCGGCCAAGTCTGATGTGCCCGCGCAGGTATTGGACAAGCTCCGGGCCGGGGACCGGCTGACGGAGCGGGAGTTTGAACGGATGGCCAAGGGAATTGGTCTTTCAAACTCGCAGGCGGAGCGTGCCGCGCGCATCCACCTGAAGGGGCAGGGGGAGCCTGCCACAGCGGAGAGCGAGGCGGTGTCGTTTTACGCCGCGATGCTGGGTTCCTGACCCGCAGATAACCCTAACATTTACAGGAGGTTCCCCATGTCGGGAGAGACCAAGACCGCTGCAGAGCTGGCAGCGGAAACCAAAGCTGCGTTCGATCGTCAGTTCGACGCGGTGAAAGCCATTGCCGAGGATGCCCTGGGCAAGGCGCAGGCTGGTGAAGAGCTGGGCCGGTCGGTCAAGGAAAAGGCCGATGAGGCCCTGGTGGAAATGAACGGCCTCAAATCCACGCTGACCGAGCTCGAGCAGAAGCTGGACCGCGATGGCGGTGCGGCGGGGACCGAGCACAAAAGCGTGGGTCAGCAGTTTGTTGAGAGCGATGAGTTCAAGTCTTTCGGAGAAGACGGATTCGGCCGCAATTCCAAGGCGCGGATGGAGCTCAAAGCCTCGCTCACGCTGGCGACCACGGATACCGATGGTGCAGTGGGGGCCGGGGTTGGCGCAACGCGCCTTCCGGGCATTCAGGAGATGCCGCAGCGGCGGATGACGGTGCGCGATCTGCTGTCGCCGGGCCGGATGGATGGCAATACGCTGGAATATGTGCAGGAGACGGGGTTCAACAACAACGCCGCGCCTGTTGCCGAAGGCGGCCCGAAGCCGGGATCGGATATCAAGCTCACTGAGAAATCCACCGGGGCCAAGGTGATTGCGCATCACATGAAGGTGTCGCGCCAGGCGCTGAGCGATGTCTCGCAGCTGCGCTCGATGATTGACCAGCGGCTGCTCTATGGTCTGGACTTCAAGGAAGAGGTGCAGATCCTGAATGGCGATGGCACCGGGCAGAACCTGCATGGGATCATTCCCAATGCGACGGCCTATGCGCCTGCCTTTGCGGTCGGGGCGGAGACTGTGATCGACAAGCTGCGGCTTGCGATGCTGCAGGCGGCCCTGGCGGAGTACCCGGCCACGGGGCATGTGCTGAACCCGATCGACTGGGCGCGGATTGAGCTGACGAAGAACGCCAACGAGGATTACATCATCGGCAATCCGCAGGGCAGTGCGCAACCGATGCTGTGGCGCCTGCCGGTGGTTCAGACGCAGGCGATCACGGTGGACAAGTTCCTGACCGGGGCCTTCCGCATGGGTGGCCAGGTCTTTGACCGCTGGGATGCCTCGATCGAGACCGGTTATGAAAACGATGACTTCACCCGGAACATGGTGACGATCCTGGCCGAGGAGCGCCTGGCGCTGGCGATCTACCGGCCGGAGGCCTTCATCTACGGGGATCTGGGCTTTGTTGCCTGATCCGGAGTGATCTGAGCCAGGAGGGGCGCGCAGTTTTGCGCGCCCTTTTCTTTTGAAAGAGCGGGAGAAAGCCCATGAAATACATCGTCAAACGTCCGCATCAGGGCGACCAGTGGTACAACGAGGGGGACGCACGGGAGGCGGATCCGCGCGATGTGGCGCATCTGGTGGCGCGCGGCGTGCTTGTTCTGCCGGATGAGGGGGAAGCCGCCGAGACGCCGGAAGATCCGGACAGCAGCAAGGCAAGTCCGGTTCCGGAAACCAAGGCTTCCGAGCCTGCTGAAACCAAAGGGCAGGAGTAAGCCGCGATGTGGCTGGAACGGCTCTCTGGTGGCAATGCCGCACTGATCACGCTTGCGGATGCAAAGGACAAGCTGCGGATCCTCACGCCGGAAGGAGAAGATCCGCAGCTTGATGCGGAGATCACCCGGGCCATTGCTGCGGCTTCAGCGCATCTGGATGTGGACGGCGATGGTTTTGGTGGCCTCGGCTTTCCTCTCGTGTCGCAGCAATGGGTGCGCAAGGGGGCGGGGTTTGCCAGTGATCTGCTGCGCCTGCCGTTTGCGCGGATCCGTTCGGTGGATGCGGTGCGCTGCCTCCAGGAGGACGGATCCAGCCTGACCGTGCCGCCTGAGGATTACATCCTTGCCGGATCCGGCCGCGCCCGGCGCATTGAGCTGCTGCCCGGGAAATCCTGGCCAACCCATGCGGCGCGCGCCGATGCGGTTGAGATCCAGTTCACGGCAGGCTTTGCCACCGCTGAGGATGTGCCGGAGGATATCCGGGCGGCGGCGCGTGAGCTGGTGAAGCTCTATTATGATCACCCGCTGGCGGATGCGGCTTTGGGTATTCCGGAGCAGGTGCAGCGCGGGGTGGACCGGCTGACCCGCCGCTACCGGGCGTTCTCAGGATGAAGGCGGGATCGGCGCCGCGTCTGGATCGGCGGATCGTGATCCTTCAGGCGAGCTTTGCAGAAAATGAGGCCGGGGAAGATGTTGCCACCGGCTGGGCGGAGTATGC
>NZ_JAXGFT010000036.1:0-6497 GCF_041008785.1 Pseudophaeobacter sp. 1A16562
TTTCGTCAAAGGGGTTCATCGACATTTTGACGTTGGCGAGATCGACACCGCTTCCGTCCGCTTTGACGCGGACCTTCACGTTATAGTCAATCACGCGTTTGACAGGCACGAGTACCTTCATTTTGCGTTCTCTCCTTAACAAACGGCCTGCCGTGGGGACGGCGGGCCTCCATGCTCTCGCGCCGTTGATACCGGGTCAGTGGTGCGGGCAACAGTGAAAAATCGTCATGTTAGCGGCCCCGGACGTCGCGTCCGCGTGTTTGGCGCATCATTTTTGCAAGAATGTTTCGCAAGCGCCCCTGCCTGCCGCCACGGCAGATTTCCACCCCGGCGTTGTCGCCGGGGCATGTCTTGGGCCCCTGCGATTCGCAGAGGCGATGATCCGGGGGTCAGCGGTTGGCGCCCGGAACCCAGAGCACATCCAGATCGCCATTGTCATTGGCGGCGCGGGAGGCGACGAAAAACCAGTCGGACAGGCGGTTGAGATATTTGACCGCTGCCGGATTCACGTCTTCTTCGGTGGCAAGCTCGGTGGCCAGGCGTTCAGCGCGGCGCGCCACAGTGCGGCAGACGTGCAGATGGGCAGCCAGTTTCGACCCGCCTGGCAAAACAAAACTGCGCAGCGGCGCCAGCTCTTTGTTCATCACATCGATCTCGGCTTCGAGCCGGTCGACCTGACTGGGCACCATGCGCAGCGGCGGGTATTCCGATTCGCCGTCCTTATCCATGTCCGGGCGGCAAAGGTCGGCCCCCAGATCGAAAAGGTCGTTCTGGATGCGGGTAAGGGCGGCATCCATTTCACCTGAGGCGTCAAGACGGGCAACGCCGACAAAGGCGTTCAACTCGTCCGAGGTGCCATAGGCGGTGACCCGGGCCGAATGTTTGGCAACCCGGTCACCATTGCCCAGAGCCGTATCGCCCTTGTCACCGGTGCGGGTGTAAATCTTGTTCAGAACAACCATGATTTCTTATCCTCCCTGATTGCGCAGGTAGACATAGGCGGCCACCAGTAAAACGGCAATGAACTGGAACAGTAGCCGGAGGCGCATCATCTTGTTGCCATACTTGTGGTTGAAGGCGCCGCCTTTACCAAAGCCACCAAGGCCGATCACCAAAACGATCACCACGGCCGCCATGGCCAGGATGGCCAGAATATAGAGCGGATCACCCATTGCTCTTGCTCCTTCGCATTTGCGTTGCCCCGGTCTATCGCCTGCATGGGCGGATGGCGACCGCGAATCCGCTATCTAAGCCGCGCCAGGATGCGGTCAATTGACCGGGTTGGCAAAATCCGGCGCAGGAAGCCCGCGATATGGGTCGGCGTGGTTACGTAATAGCGCGGGCGGGGGCGAGGCGACTCGCAGGCATGGATCAGTTTCTCCGTCACCGCCGAGGCCGGGAGTTCGAACCGGTCGGGGCCTTTGCTTTCGTAAAGCCGTTTCAGCAGGCTCTCCTCATAACGGGCGCGCAGGGGTGAGGCGCGCCAATCCACGTAGCGTTCGAAATGCGGGATAGAGTTTTCGCGAATCTTCGATGTCACCGGGCCAGGTTCGATCAGGATCACATGGATGTTGGTGTCCGTCAGTTCGATCCGGAGCGTATCCGTCAGCCCTTCGATGGCGTATTTGGTTGCCACATAGGCGCCGCGCCACGGGAAGGTCACCAGACCCAGAATGGACGAGTTCTGCACGATGCGCCCATGGCCTTGCGCCCGCATCACCGGCAGTATCTGGCGTGTCAGCTCGTGCCAGCCAAAGAAATTGCTTTCGAAGATGTCACGCAGCGCCTCAGTCGGCAGATCCTCGACTGCGCCGGGCAGCCCGTGCGCGCCGTTGTTGAACAACACATCAAGGCTGCCGCCGGTTGCCGCCAGTACCTGTTGCAGCCCGTCCGTGATGGTGTCCGGCCGGGTGTAATCGATCAGCGGGCTGTCAAAGCCTTCGGCGTGCATCCGGTCGCAGTCCTGCTGCTGGCGGCAGGAGGCAAAGACGCGCCAGCCGCGTTCCCGCATGCCGCGGGCCGCATCCAGTCCAATTCCCGAGGAACAGCCCGTAATCAGGATGGTTTTTTGCATGATGCCCCCTTTGCCATAGCGCGGGAGCGACCCGCGCCAGCGCAGTTATGGGGCCTTTTTGCTGACCAGTGAAGCGGCGATCCAGCCAAAATGTTCATTGTCCGGCGTGCGCAGATGCAGCCAGCCGGTGCCGCTGTCGCTGATGACGATTACCTCGTCCCCGGCCAGCAGCCGGGTGATGATCGGATAGGCCGTGCCCGGCCCCTGCCGCATGTTAACCCGCGAGGCCCGGATGCTGCGTTTGTCCGTTTCGGGGTCTTCCGTCAGGCCGGGCGCAAGCAAAGCCGCGCCCGTTTCGGGTTGCCTTGGCGCGGCTTCGGAAGATGGCGGACCCGTGCCAAGGCCTTGCCAGCCGACCTGCACTCCGCCGTCAAGCCCCTGCTCAAGAGAGGCGAGTTGCATTCCTCCGGTGTCCAGACCTGCGGACATCACCCGCGCCGCAGAGCTTGGTGCGGTCCCCGGCGCGGTGTCGTCTTCGTTTGGGGCAGGGGCCTCGAACGCGGCTGTCCCGGTCTCAGTCGTTTCGGGTTTTGGCCGCAGGTCCTGCTGGCCCGAAGCCCGCGCCGCTGCCAGTGCCTTGTGCCGCTGGTCAAGGGAGGTCCGGGTCACCAGGGATTCTGCGGTGACGGAAATTTCGTTGCGTCTTATAGCAGGGGGGGAGGGTGTATTCGCCCGTGTTACTTCGGCGCTCTTTTCCGGAACGGGGCGTTGCGGGGGCGTGAAATCCGCCCCGCCGCTGAGTTCATAGAACCCCCAGCCAAGGAAGGCAAAAGACGCCAGAACAAAGCGCGACATGGCGTGGTCCCCCGGAAAATAACATCATCTGACGACAACCTGCGGCAGCTGTCCCTACGGCGTCGCTTGTGGTGGTGGCGGTCGACCCCTGCTTGTCGATCCTGCGGCACTGACACCGGAACAATAGCACCGGAACAATAGGCTGTGCGGGTTTAAGCCTAGGTGAAAACGGGCCCTAAACACAGGGGAGAGTCCGTTTTCTTCTCCCCCAACCGGGCCTCTGGGGCCAAATCCGGGCCAGGGGAGGACAACGCGCCGCTTTACCGCGGCACATGGGGGCAGTATTACCACGGAATGAGTGACTTGGTAGAAGACCCCGACCTCCCCTCCGCGCCGCAGGACGGCGAAGTGCTGGAACCGCTGCGCCGCGCCATTGGCGAGCGCTATCTGACCTATGCACTGAGCACCATCATGCACCGGGCGCTGCCCGATGCCCGTGACGGTCTGAAGCCGGTGCACCGGCGCATCCTCTATGCGATGAATCGGTTGCGGCTGAATTCGACCGGGGGCTTCCTGAAATCGGCCAAGATCTCCGGCGATACCATGGGCGATTTCCACCCCCACGGCGACGCAGCGATCTATGATGCGATGGCGCGTCTGGCGCAGGATTTCAACGTCCGCTATCCGCTGGTCGACGGTCAGGGTAACTTCGGCAATATCGATGGGGATAACCCGGCGGCCTCGCGCTATACCGAGGCGCGCATGACCTTTGTCGCCGAGGCGATGCTGGATGGTCTGAACGAGGATGCCGTCGATTTCCGCGACAACTACGATGGCCGCCTGACTGAACCGGCGGTGCTGCCCGCAACTTTTCCGAACATTCTGGCCAATGGCGCCAGCGGTATTGCGGTGGGCATGGCGACGAATATTCCGCCGCATAACATCGCCGAGTTGATCGACGCCTGTATCCACCTGATCAAGGCACCCGGCGCCGATGATGACACGCTGCTGAAGTACGTGCCGGGGCCGGATTTCCCGACCGGCGGCGTGATCGTTGAACCACAGGAAAACATCGCCAAAGCCTATCGCACCGGGCGCGGGTCCTTCCGGCTGCGCGCCACCCATGAGGTCGAGGATCTTGGACGCGGCCAGTGGCAGATCGTGGTCACCGAAATTCCTTATCAGGTCCAGAAATCCAAGCTGATCGAAAAGATCGCCGAGCTGATCCAGACCAAAAAGGTGCCGATTCTCGGCGATGTCCGGGACGAGAGCGCCGATGACATCCGCATCGTTCTGGAGCCGCGCTCCAAGAACGTCGACCCCGATGTACTGATGGGCATGCTTTATCGGAACTCCGATCTGGAGCTGCGCTTTTCGCTCAACATGAACGTGCTGATCGACGGGGTCACGCCCAAGGTCTGCTCGATGAAGGAGGTGCTGCGCGCCTTCCTTGATCACCGCCGCGACGTGCTGCAGCGCCGCTCGCGCCACCGGATGGCCAAGATCGACCACCGGCTGGAGGTTCTGGACGGCTTCATCATCGCCTTCCTCAACCTCGATCGGGTAATCGACATCATCCGCTATGATGAGGACCCCAAGGCCGCTCTGATGCGGGAGGATTGGTCGAAGGATCACCCGCGCGCCTATGACGAGGCGGACTACAAAACACCCGGTGCGGGCACCGGAGAGCTGTCCGAGGTTCAGGCCGAGGCGATTCTCAACATGCGGCTGCGCTCTTTGCGGAAGCTGGAAGAGATCGAACTGACCCGCGAACGCGACGCCCTGCGCGAGGAACGTGCCGGGCTGGTGGAATTGCTGGGGTCGGAAGAGCTGCAATGGACCCGGATCACCGAACAACTGCGGGAAACCAAAAAGCAGTTCGGCAAGAACTACGAAGGCGGCGCCCGCCGCACCCGGTTCGCTGAGGCGGGTGAGGTCGAAGAGGTGCCGCTGGAGGCGATGATCGACCGCGAACCGATCACCGTGGTCTGCTCGCAGATGGGCTGGATCCGGGCGATGACCGGACATATCGACCTGAACCGTGAATTGAAGTTCAAGGACGGCGACGGGCCGCGTTTCATCTTCCACGCGGAAACCACCGATCGGCTGCTGGTCTTTGGCAGCAACGGGCGATTCTATACGGTCAGCGCCGCAACGCTGCCCGGTGGCCGCGGCATGGGGGAACCGGTGCGCCTGATGGTGGACCTGCCCAACGAGGTTGAGATCGTCGATATCCTGATCCACAACCCCGAAGGACGGCTGCTGGTCGCCTCTTCTGCGGGCAACGGGTTCATCTGCGCCGAAAAGGACATCGTGGCGCAGACGCGTGGCGGCAAGCAGGTGCTGAACGTCAAGGAGGACGAACAGGCGCGAATCTGTGTGCCGGTGACTGGCGATCACGTGGCTGTGGTTTCGGAAAACGGCAAGTTCCTGGTCTTCTCGGTCGAAGAAATGCCGGAGCTGTCCCGTGGTAAGGGCGTGCGTCTGCAAAAGTACAATATGGCGCGTGGCAAGCAGGGCTCGCTGGAGTTGGATGGTGGCCTTAGCGATGTCACCACCTTCAACTGGGATGATGGCCTGACCTGGGAAATGGGCGGCGGCAAGACCCGCCATGAAACGGATCTCAGCCAATGGCTGGGTAAACGCGCCGGTGTCGGCAAGCGTCCGCCCTATGGCTTCCCGCGGAATTATAAATTCAAGTGATGGTGCGGGGCGCGGAAAATCTGTGCCCCCTTTGCCACCTGCCGTCGGTGTTGCTGACGCGCGTCTTTACCGGCGCGCGCGGCTCTGCCTATCTGTGCGCGACCGGCCTCATACACCAGCTTCATACAAGGGAAATGGAATGACCCGACTTCTTGCCTTTCTGGGCCTTCTTGCGCTGCTTTCGGCCTGCGCTGAAACGCTGCTGGACGAACCACCCGAGGATCTGGGTGCCTTCCGGGTGCGGGTTGCCCATGTTTATACCGAAAAAGCGCTGAAATGGCCGATGTCCCGCGCTGCGGAGCAATCGGAGTGGATCGAGCCGATGAAAACAGCGCTGGAAGCCCGCCTGCGCCGCTATGACGGGCCGCAGGAGTACGACGTTGCCGTGACCCTTGAGGGCTTCATGCTGGCGCCGCCGGGTGTGCCGGTGCTGTTCAATCCCAAAAGCGTCGCGGTTGTGAATGTCTTTGTCTACGACGTGGAAAAGGAAGAGTTCCTTGCCGACAAGCATCAGATGGAGATCTTCGAGGACACCACAGGCGAAAGCGCGATTGTCGGCTCGGGCCACAGCCGGACCAAGGAAGAACAGATCGCCGGATTGTCGCTGAATATCGCTGATGCGGTGGAAGAATGGATGGCCGAACAGCACAAGGAAAACGGCTGGTTCGATCTGCGGGCCGAGGCCGCCGAGTAGGGCATTGCCCCGCTCCGGGGTGCGAAACCACATCAATCCGGACGAAGTTTGCCAAATCCACGACTGTCAAGCAGGAACGGGTTGATTTTTGCGCGTAAACCAAATAATCGGCGCGCGCAGAGGAAACCGGGTCGCATAGGGACCCCACATTTCAAAAGGGCGCCAAGAGAATGGCTAAGGAAAAGTTTGAGCGTAATAAACCGCACGTCAACATCGGCACCGTTGGCCACGTTGACCACGGCAAAACCACGCTGACCGCAGCGATCACCAAATACTTCGGTGACTTCAAAG
>NZ_JAXGFT010000037.1:0-2500 GCF_041008785.1 Pseudophaeobacter sp. 1A16562
TGGTTGCGGGAGCAGGATTTGAACCTGCGACCTTCAGGTTATGAGCCTGACGAGCTACCGGGCTGCTCCATCCCGCGGAGGTTGTTGGTTATGATCGTTAGAGAGATTTTTTGGTATTTACTAGGTTTGGCGGTGACCTACTCTCCCAGGGCTTAAGCCCAAGTACCATTGGCGCGACGGCACTTAACTTCCGGGTTCGGGATGGGACCGGGTGTTTTGCTCGTGCTATGACCACCAAACCGAGTAAATACCAAAAGCTTCCGGCTTTTGGTATTGCGAGCTCCATTATGTCACGGGGCGCTTTCCAAAAGCGGAAGGTTTCAGATCAACATGTTGTCCAGGTTTCGTTTTGCTTTTTGGTGTTTATGAGACTGTCTGTTACTGGAACAGATCAAGCCTATCGGGCGATTAGTACCGGTCAACTGAATGCATTGCTGCACTTACATCTCCGGCCTATTGACGTGGTGGTCTTCCACGGCCCTCAGGGATACCTTGTTTTGAGGGGGGCTTCCCGCTTAGATGCCTTCAGCGGTTATCCTTTCCGATCATAGCTACCCTGCACTACCGTTGGCACGATAACAGGTCCACCAGTGGATCGTTCACCCCGGTCCTCTCGTACTAGGGGCAACTCCTCTCAAGTATCCTACACCCACGGCAGATAGGGACCGAACTGTCTCACGACGTTCTAAACCCAGCTCACGTACCTCTTTAAACGGCGAACAGCCGTACCCTTGGGACCTGCTCCAGCCCCAGGATGAGATGAGCCGACATCGAGGTGCCAAACACTGCCGTCGATATGGACTCTTGGGCAGTATCAGCCTGTTATCCCCGGCGTACCTTTTATCCGTTGAGCGATGGCCCTTCCACTCGGGACCACCGGATCACTATGGCCGACTTTCGTCTCTGCTCGACTTGTCAGTCTCGCAGTCAGGCTGGCTTCTGCCATTGCACTCAACGAGCGATTTCCGACCGCTCTGAGCCAACCTTCGCGCGCCTCCGTTACGCTTTAGGAGGCGACCGCCCCAGTCAAACTACCCGCCACGCAGGGTCCCGGATCCGGATAACGGACCGCGGTTAGACATCAAGAGTGCGAAGGGTGGTATCTCAAGGGAGGCTCCACCGGAACTAGCGTTCTGGTTTCGATGCCTACCACCTATCCTGCACATCACAATCCTGATGCCAGTGCGAAGCTGTAGTAAAGGTGCACGGGGTCTTTCCGTCTAACCGCGGGAAGCCTGCATCTTGACAGGCAATTCAATTTCGCTGAGTCGATGTTGGAGACAGCGGGGAAGTCGTTACGCCATTCGTGCAGGTCGGAACTTACCCGACAAGGAATTTCGCTACCTTAGGACCGTTATAGTTACGGCCGCCGTTTACCTGGGCTTCAATTCGGAGCTCTCACTCCTCCTTTTAACCTTCAGGCACCGGGCAGGCGTCAGACCCTATACGTCGTCTTGCGACTTCGCAGAGCCCTGTGTTTTTAATAAACAGTCGCCACCCCCTGGTTTGTGCCCCCGGATCCAAGTTGCCTTGAACCCGGGCCTCCTTCTCGCGAACTTACGGAGGTATTTTGCCGAGTTCCTTCAACATCGTTCTCTCAAGCGCCTTGGTATTCTCTACCAGTCCACCTGTGTCGGTTTAGGGTACGGTCTGATGGAGGGCTATTTCCAGGGACTGCTCAGCAGCCCAACCAATCCGATAAGGCTGAACTACAGTCGCAATCCGTCACATCCTCCTGGCCCAGGAATATTAACCTGGTTCCCATCGCCTACGCCTTTCGGCCTCGGCTTAGGGGCCGGCTTACCCTGCTCAGATTAGCTTTAAGCAGGAACCCTTGGACTTTCGGCGAGAGTGTCTCTCACACTCTTTGTCGCTACTCATGTCATCATTCTCGCTAGTGATCTCTCCACCGGATGGCTCACGCCCCGGCTTCATCGAAAGCCTCTTGTCTCCAATCTTCCCGAAGGAAGTAAGGAGACATGAGACTATGTCACACTACGCTCTGCTACCATGCACTATGTGCATCCTCGGCTTCGGCTCATGGCTTGAGCCCCGTTACATCTTCGCCGCAGGACAACTTATTTAGACCAGTGAGCTGTTACGCTATCTTTAAAGGATGGCTGCTTCTAAGCCAACCTCCTGGTTGTTTTGGTCGTCCCACCTGCTTTCCCACTTAGCCATGAATTGGGGGCCTTAGCCGGAGGTCAGGGTTGTTTCCCTCTCCACTACGGACGTTAGCATCCGCAGTGTGTCTGCCATCTAGTACTCCCGGGTATTCGGAGTTTGGTTAGGATCAGTAAGCCTGTGGGGCCCCATTACCCATCCAGTGCTCTACCCCCCGGGGTATTCGGATGACGCTCTACCTAAATAGATTTCGCAGAGAACCAGCTATCTCCGAGTTTGATTGGCCTTTCACCCCTAGGCACAGCTCATCCCGATCTTTTTCAACAGATGTGGGTTCGGTCCTCCAGTGCGTGTTACCGCACCTTCAACCTGGCCA
>NZ_JAXGFT010000038.1:0-3092 GCF_041008785.1 Pseudophaeobacter sp. 1A16562
ACCGCGACCGAGGCGACGACGCCGGGCATCGGCGCGCCGATGTGGTCGGGGTTGCCCGCTTCGGCCTTGGGACGGGCAGCGGTGGTGGATTTCACCAGACGGTTCGGCACCCGGATCACCCGCGGCTGGCCGTTGAGTTCGAAGAACACCTTCACCTCGCCGTTCTCATCGGTCTCGCCGATGGCCTGCAGGCGGATCTCCAGCGTCTTGCCGGGGTCGATCTCGGCCGAGATTTCCTCGCCCGGTTCCATCCCGTAAAAGAACGCCCGCGTCGGCAGGCTGCGCACCGGGCCGTACTGGCGATGGCGGCCCATGTAATCGAGGAACACCTTGGGATACATCAGGTAGCCATTCAGATCCTCGTCATCGACTGCCTTGCCTTCCAGCTGTTGCGACAGCTCGGCGCGGGTGGCTTCCAGATCGACAGGCTCCAGATGCTTGCCGGGGCGCTCGAGGTTGGGCTTTTCGCCCTTCAGCACCTTGTCCACGATGCCCGCCGGGAAGCCGCCCGGCGGCTGGCCGAGGTTGCCGCGCAGCATGTCGACAACGGAATCGGGGAAGGAGAGATCGGTCTCAGGGTCCTCCACCTCTGCGCGGGTCAATCCCTGGGAGACCATCATCAGCGCCATGTCTCCGACCACTTTCGACGATGGCGTCACCTTGACGATATCGCCGAACATCTGGTTCACATCCGCATAGGTCTGGGCGACCTCGTGCCAGCGCTCCTCCAGCCCCAAGGAGCGCGCCTGCGCCTTGAGGTTGGTGAACTGGCCACCCGGCATCTCGTGCAGGTAAACTTCCGAGGCCGGGGCCTGAAGGCCGCTTTCAAAGGCCGCGTATTGCGCCCGCACCTGTTCCCAATACGCGCTGATCTCGCGGATCTTGGCGATATCCAGCCCGGTGTCGCGGTCGGTGTTGCGCAGCCCTTCGACGATCGACCCCAGGCAGGGCTGCGAGGTGCCGCCACTGAACGCATCCATCGCTGCATCCACCGCATCGACACCCGCATCGGCGGCAGCCAGAATGGTCGCCCCGGCGATGCCGGAGGTGTCATGCGTGTGGAAGTGGACCGGCAGGCCGACCTCTTCCTTCAACGCCTTGACCAACTGACGCGCGGCGGCGGGTTTCAACAGGCCCGCCATATCCTTGAGGCCCAGAATATGGGCGCCCGCGGCTTCCAGATCCTTGGCCATGCCGACGTAGTATTTGAGGTCATACTTGGCCCGGTCCGGGTCCATGATATCGCCGGTGTAGCAGATGGTGCCTTCGCAGATCTTGCCGCTCTCCACCACCGCATCCATCGCGACGCGCATGTTCTCCACCCAGTTGAGGCTGTCAAAGACCCGGAAGACATCGACGCCGGTGATCGCGGCCTGTTTCACAAAGGCCTGCACCACGTTGTCCGGGTAGTTGGTATAGCCCACCCCGTTGGAGGCGCGCAGCAGCATCTGGGTCATCACGTTGGGCATCGCCTCGCGCAGATCCCGCAGCCGCTGCCAGGGGCATTCCTGCAAGAAGCGATAAGCCACATCAAAGGTCGCACCGCCCCAGCATTCCACCGAGAACAGCTGGCTGAGGCTTTGCGCATAGGCGGGCGCTACGCGGATCATGTCGATCGAGCGCATGCGGGTGGCGAGCAAGCTCTGGTGGCCATCGCGCATGGTGGTGTCGGTCAGCAGAAGCTGCCGCTGCGCCTTCATCCAGTCGGCCACGGCCTGGGCGCCCTTCTGCTCCAGAAGGTTGCGGGTGCCATAGGGCAGGGCGCCGGTCTCGACCTTCGGCGGGCGCGGATCCTTCAGACCCGCTTTCGGCTCGGCGCGGCCCTCGGTCTCCGGGTGACCGTTCACCGAGATGTCGGCGATATAGGTCAGCACCTTGGTGCCGCGGTCCTGGCGCTTGGCGAAATTGAACAGCTCCGGCGTCTCGTCGATGAACTTGGTGGTGTATTCATTGCTGAGGAAGGTCGGGTGCTTCAGCAGGTTCTCGACAAAGGCGATATTGGTGGAGACCCCGCGCACCCGGAATTCGCGCAGCGCCCGGTCCATGCGGGCAATCGCCTTTTCCGGGGTCGGTGCCCAGGCGGTGACCTTGGTCAGAAGGCTATCGTAATAGCGGGTGATCACCCCGCCCGCATAAGCGGTGCCGCCATCCAGACGAATGCCCATGCCGGTGGCCGAGCGATAGGCGGTGATGCGGCCATAGTCAGGGATGAAGTTGTTGAGCGGATCCTCGGTCGTCACACGGGTCTGCAGCGCGTGACCGTTGAGGCGGATCTCGGACTGATCGGCCTTGCCGGTGGCTTCGGCAATGCTCTTGCCCTCGGCGATCAGGATCTGCGCCTGCACGATATCGATGCCGGTGACTTCCTCGGTGACGGTGTGCTCCACCTGCACCCGCGGGTTCACCTCGATGAAGTAGAACTTGCCGGTTTCCATATCCATCAGGAATTCGACGGTGCCGGCGCATTCATAGTTCACATGCGCGCAGATCCTGCGGCCCAGATCGCAGATCTCGGCCCGCTGCGCCTCGCTCAGGTAAGGGGCTGGCGCGCGTTCGACCACTTTCTGGTTGCGGCGCTGGACTGAGCAATCCCGCTCGAACAGGTGATAGATCTCACCGTGCTTGTCGCCAAGGATCTGCACCTCGACGTGGCGGGCGCGGGTGATCATCTTCTCGAGATAGCCCTCGCCATTGCCAAAGGCGGCCTCGGCCTCGCGGCGCCCTTCCAGCACTTTTTCTTCCAGCTCGTCCTTGGAATAGATCGGCCGCATGCCGCGACCGCCACCGCCCCAGGAAGCCTTGAGCATCAGCGGATAGCCGACCTCACCCGCTTCCTTGCGGATGGCGTCCATGTCATCGCCCAGCACCTCGGTCGCGGGAATGACCGGCACGCCTGCCTCGATGGCGACGCGCCGCGCCGAGGCCTTGTCGCCAAGGGCGCGCATGGTCTCGGCTTTGGGGCCGATGAAGGTGATGCCGTTGCGGGCGCAGGCATCGACGAAATCGGGGTTTTCGGACAACAGACCATAGCCCGGATGGATCGCATCTGCGCCGCTTTCCTTGGCAACGCGGATGATCTCGTCAATCGACAG
>NZ_JAXGFT010000039.1:0-2328 GCF_041008785.1 Pseudophaeobacter sp. 1A16562
ATCGATGCGCCCCCCGCCCTGGCGGATCTGGATGGACCGCAACAGCTGGTACCAACCACGCTGGTGGCCTCTGACCCTGCGCTATCGGTGACGGCCGATGGCGGGCGGGTGCTGTTCTTTGTGCAGGCGGATGCGGGCGACAACTATGGGATCTGGGCGCAGCGCTATGATGCAAACGGTGTAGAGACCGGAGCGATCTATCAGATCAACACCGTCGAGACCGATGCGCAGACGCAGCCTGAGGCCACCGTTCTAAGCGACGGGCGTATTCTCGTCATCTGGATGTCGGGCAATTCCAATGGTACGGGTGAGGTTAGGGGCCGCATTTTGGACGCCAATGGCAACCCAGTCGCTGGCAATGACGATGATCTGATCACCCCGGCCGACACCACCGCCAATTACGCCAAAACACCCGAAATCACCGCGCTGGCAGACGGCGGCTTCGTGGCCGTATGGTATGAATATCATTCTAGTAGTAGCAAACGCAGTGTCTACCTTCAGCAATTCGACTCTGCCGGCAATGCGATAACCCACTACGATCAGGCCGGAGACCCCATTTCAGGGCCAATCCGGGTGCCGAGTCCTATTTCAAACAATCAAACCGTTCCGGATGTTCTGGCTTTGGATACCGGCGGGTATGTCGTCACCTGGACCGCCACCAAAGGAGTTTCCGGCGCTGACTCTTATGGCGGCATTTTTGGGCAGATGTTTGACTCTGTAGGCACGCCTGTTGGTGATGATTTCCATGTCAACACAACAACGGCTGATGACCAAGAACATTCGCGGCTGGTCACCCTTCAGGACGGTGGCTTCATGGTGCTTTGGAAACACGATGGATCGCCGGACCAACTGCGGTTTCAAAAGTACTATAGTGACGGAACACCCTCCGGCGGTGAAGGGACGTTGGCGACTGGTGCCACTATGACAGATATGGGAGCGGAATGGCAGGCTATTTCGCTATTGGGCGGCGGTGTTGCGGTTGCTTGGCATAGAAGCGACGGAGACTTGTACGTTCAATCCTTCGATGAGGCGGGCAATTCATTGACCGAAGTTACGACCATTAAAACCTCTCTTTCCACCAGCAATGGGGCCAATTTCACCTCTGATCTTGACCAACTGGCCAGCGGGCAATTGGTCGTGACCTGGGAATACAAAGGGGAAGTCTACTCCCAAACCCTATCGGTTCCGCCAGACGTAGCAGAGACCGTTCTAACCCAAGGGAACGATATTTTCCTAGGAAGCACTTCTGGAGAAACCATATTGGGGCTTGCCGGGGACGACATGATCGACGGTTCCGGCGGCGACGACAGGATCGAAGGCGGAGCAGGAAATGACTCGCTCACAGGCGGCAATGGTGCGGACACATTCGTATTCGATGCCGCAACCGGTTCTGATACAGTCTCAGACTTTACAGATGAAAGCGATCTGATCGAAATTGAGACAACAGGGATGCCAGATGGCACGGGCTTTGCAAATCTTGTACTGACCGACATGGGCAGTGATCTGTATGTCAGCTTTGCGGATCCGTCGATCACCACTGTCATCAAGATCAACAACTTGAGCAGTGCAGAATTCCTTGACGATGATGTGATCTTTGTTTGATTGACACGACCAGCACCAAGGCCCCCCGCAGTCGCGGGGGGCTTAGTCCACATGACCAGGTAGTCAGTGAAAAGGTGTAGCATCCTACAAGGGGCGTTGTTGCACAAATCAGGTTCTGACCGCAGTGCCCGTTTCCCCGGACGGACTTATTCCACGGGCTGCGTGACAGGTACGCCGAGCGCGGTATAGCCGTTGAACACGGAGATGCGGACCTGCGGCTCTGCAACCTGGCGATCAAGGTGAAACGCAAGCTGAACTCGGGTGACGTGATCGACGCCTTGAGCGATCTGTTCATCATGCGAGGCGTCCCGGTTTACATCCGGTCCGACAACGGCCCTTAGTTCGTAGCTCAGGCCGTCCAGGATTGGATCAAGGCCGTCGGCGCCAAGACCGCTTACATCGAATCCGGGTCACCCTGGGAGAATGGCTACTGCGAAAGCTTTAACCCCGGTTCCACCCCTCTCGGCAGCATGCGTTGCATGCGCCTGACGGGCAATGGATGAACTGCTGAACGGGGAAGCCTTCTACAGCCTCCGGGAAGCGGAGACCCTGATCGAACAGTGGAGGAAACACTACAACACGAAACGACCACATAGTGCCCTGGGTGACCTGCCCCCCGAGGCTCCCTTATTCATAACGAGAGTCTGCGGGTCTGGTTTTCATATTCTCCGTCGTCTGATTGGGCAAGCGCGCCGGGCGCGGAGCCCTCAAATTGCTCAAGCGTCC